>NZ_CP029257.1:0-142500 GCF_024399415.1 Streptococcus oralis | reverse complement strand
CCTCGCATCATATCGTAACTCGCCGGTTCATTCTACAAAAGGCACGCTCTCACCCATTAACGGGCTCGAACTTGTTGTAGGCACACGGTTTCAGGTTCTATTTCACTCCCCTCCCGGGGTGCTTTTCACCTTTCCCTCACGGTACTGGTTCACTATCGGTCACTAGGGAGTATTTAGGGTTGGGAGATGGTCCTCCCAGATTCCGACGGGATTTCACGTGTCCCGCCGTACTCAGGATACTGCTAGGTACAAAGACTATTTTAAATACGAGGCTATTACTCTCTTTGGCTGATCTTCCCAAATCATTCTTCTATAGTCTTTGAGTCCACATTGCAGTCCTACAACCCCGAAGAGTAAACTCTTCGGTTTGCCCTCCTGCCGTTTCGCTCGCCGCTACTAAGGCAATCGCTTTTGCTTTCTCTTCCTGCAGCTACTTAGATGTTTCAGTTCACTGCGTCTTCCTCCTCACATCCTTAACAGATGCGGGTAACAGGTAGTACCTGTTGGGTTCCCCCATTCGGAAATCCCTGGATCATCGCTTACTTACAGCTACCCAAGGCATATCGTCGTTTGTCACGTCCTTCTTCGGCTCCTAGTGCCAAGGCATCCACCGTGCGCCCTTATTAACTTAACCTTATTTTTTGACCTTTCAGTCATAAACTCTTTTAATACTACAGCGTTTCGGTTTATTTTCTTGTTACTATTTGATATAGATATTCAATTTTCAATGTGCATTACTTGGTGATCTCTCACCAATGGAGCCTAGCGGGATCGAACCGCTGACCTCCTGCGTGCAAAGCAGGCGCTCTCCCAGCTGAGCTAAGGCCCCACAAGACCTCTCAAGACTAAACAAGACCAATGTGCAGTTCCTTATCCTTAGAAAGGAGGTGATCCAGCCGCACCTTCCGATACGGCTACCTTGTTACGACTTCACCCCAATCATCTATCCCACCTTAGGCGGCTGGCTCCTAAAAGGTTACCTCACCGACTTCGGGTGTTACAAACTCTCGTGGTGTGACGGGCGGTGTGTACAAGGCCCGGGAACGTATTCACCGCGGCGTGCTGATCCGCGATTACTAGCGATTCCGACTTCATGTAGGCGAGTTGCAGCCTACAATCCGAACTGAGACTGGCTTTAAGAGATTAGCTTGCCGTCACCGGCTTGCGACTCGTTGTACCAGCCATTGTAGCACGTGTGTAGCCCAGGTCATAAGGGGCATGATGATTTGACGTCATCCCCACCTTCCTCCGGTTTATTACCGGCAGTCTCGCTAGAGTGCCCAACTGAATGATGGCAACTAACAATAGGGGTTGCGCTCGTTGCGGGACTTAACCCAACATCTCACGACACGAGCTGACGACAACCATGCACCACCTGTCACCTCTGTCCCGAAGGAAAACTCTATCTCTAGAGCGGTCAGAGGGATGTCAAGACCTGGTAAGGTTCTTCGCGTTGCTTCGAATTAAACCACATGCTCCACCGCTTGTGCGGGCCCCCGTCAATTCCTTTGAGTTTCAACCTTGCGGTCGTACTCCCCAGGCGGAGTGCTTAATGCGTTAGCTGCGGCACTAAACCCCGGAAAGGGTCTAACACCTAGCACTCATCGTTTACGGCGTGGACTACCAGGGTATCTAATCCTGTTTGCTCCCCACGCTTTCGAGCCTCAGCGTCAGTTACAAGCCAGAGAGCCGCTTTCGCCACCGGTGTTCCTCCATATATCTACGCATTTCACCGCTACACATGGAATTCCACTCTCCCCTCTTGCACTCAAGTTAAACAGTTTCCAAAGCGTACTATGGTTAAGCCACAGCCTTTAACTTCAGACTTATCTAACCGCCTGCGCTCGCTTTACGCCCAATAAATCCGGACAACGCTCGGGACCTACGTATTACCGCGGCTGCTGGCACGTAGTTAGCCGTCCCTTTCTGGTAAGATACCGTCACAGTGTGAACTTTCCACTCTCACACTCATTCTTCTCTTACAACAGAGCTTTACGATCCGAAAACCTTCTTCACTCACGCGGCGTTGCTCGGTCAGACTTCCGTCCATTGCCGAAGATTCCCTACTGCTGCCTCCCGTAGGAGTCTGGGCCGTGTCTCAGTCCCAGTGTGGCCGATCACCCTCTCAGGTCGGCTATGTATCGTTGCCTTGGTGAGCCGTTACCTCACCAACTAGCTAATACAACGCAGGTCCATCTGGTAGTGATGCAATTGCACCTTTTAAGCAAATGTCATGCAACATCTACTCTTATGCGGTATTAGCTATCGTTTCCAATAGTTATCCCCCGCTACCAGGCAGGTTACCTACGCGTTACTCACCCGTTCGCAACTCATCCAGAGAAGCAAGCTCCTCCTTCAGCGTTCTACTTGCATGTATTAGGCACGCCGCCAGCGTTCGTCCTGAGCCAGGATCAAACTCTCATTAAAAGTTTGAGTTCTCACTCATTTCTGTCACTGACAGATTTATTGTTTTTTCATTGTTCAGTACTATAACTTCAGTTATAGTGCCCTGCACATTGGTTCGTCTTGTTCAGTTTTCAAAGGTCTTTGTCACTCATTCTCTCTCGAGCGACAACTATATTAGTATATCACAGCCACCTGTCTCTGTCAACAGATTTTTTAAACTTTTTTCAAGTTTTTTTAGCCGCAATACAACATAGTCCGTACGGGATTCGAACCCGTGTTACCGCCGTGAAAAGGCGGTGTCTTAACCCCTTGACCAACGGACCTGAGCTTTTCAACTCTTTCTATTATACCTACTTTTTTACCTTTGTCAAGGACTTTTTTCCTCTTTATCGAAATTCTGAAAAGATTAGGGAAAAGAGCCAGTTAAACTGACTCCCTTTATTTATCTTGCCAATTAGTTGCACGTTCCTCTCCCCACCAGTAAGGGATCAATTCGGCAACCTTAATTGTTTTTCTTGTTTCGTAGTTCATCATGAACTCTGCTTCTTTATTTTCAGCATTCAATTCTAAGAGAAATTCTCTGCAAGCGCCACAGGGCATACCTGATTCTTCGCCGTAAGGAGGTTTATCTCGAAAGGCAAGGATTTTCTTAACTTTGGTCTGTCCTGAAAATTGATACATATTGAAGAGAGCTGCTCGTTCTGCACAGAGATGAAAAACGCCACAAGTACCCTCCATACAAAATCCTGTAAAAATCTGACCATCTTCTGCTTCTACCGCAGCAACAACATGATTAGCATAAACAAAGTCAGAAACTTCATGGGGATTGAATAAGGTTCGTGCTTCTTCATACATTTTTTCCCATGTACCCATCGGAAGTCCTTTTTATTTAGAAATCTCTTTGAGCATGTTTTCAATATGCTGGATTGACTTTTCACGTCCGAGTAAGAAAATGGTGTCTGGTAATTCTGGTCCATGCATTTCACCTGAAACGGCAATACGAATCGGCATGAAGAGGTTTTTCCCTTTGATACCTGTTTCTTTTTGAACTGCTTTGATTTGTGGGAAGATGTTTTCTGTCACAAATTCTTCATCTGTCATTGCTTCTAGTTTCGCTTTGAAGGCTTCTAGAACAACCGGAACGGTTTCTCCTGCCATGACCTCACGCTCAGCGTCTGTCAACTCTGGGAAATCTGAGAAGAAAAGATCTGTCAATGGAACAATCTCGTCTACTGATTTCATTTGTGGTTTGTAGAGTTCTACCATTTTTTCAGATTTGTCAGTCAAACGCCCTGCTTCTTCTAGATAAGGTTTAGCCATTTCAAAGATGGTGGCAAGTTCTGCTCTCTTGATGTAGTCGTTGCTCATCCAGTCTAGTTTCTTCTGGTCAAAGGCTGCTGGAGACTTGCTGAGGCGGTTTTCGTCAAAGAGTTTAATCAATTCCTCACGAGAGAAAATTTCATCTTCGCCACCTGGATTCCAACCAAGAAGGGCAATAAAGTTAAAGACGGCTTCTGGCAAATAGCCTTTTTTACGGTAGTCTTCGATAAACTGAAGGGTGTTAGTATCCCGTTTAGACAATTTTTTACCCGTTTCAGAGTTGATGATCAAAGTCATGTGACCAAACTCAGGTGCTTCCCAACCAAGCGCTTCATAGACCATAAGTTGTTTTGGTGTATTAGCAATGTGGTCATCTCCACGGATAACATGAGAAATTTGCATATCGTGGTCATCAATAACAACAGCAAAGTTGTAAGTTGGGTAACCATCTTTCTTTTGAATTACCCAGTCACCACCGATATTACCACCTTCAAATTCGATATCGCCTTTGACCATGTCATGCCATTTGTAAATACCAGCTTCATTGACGGCTAAGCGAACGGTTGGGATGATACCAGCTGCTTCACGTTCTGCAATGTAAGCTGCTTTTTCTTCTTCGCTCATGCCAAGATATTCATTGATGTAACGTGGTGTTTCGCCAGCTGCTTCTTGGCGTTCGCGCTCAGCTGCCAACTCTTCTTCTGTAACGTAAGATTTGTAGGCTTTTCCTTCGGCTAGCAATTGGTCGATGTATTTTTGATAGAGTTCCAAACGCTCTGATTGGCGATAGTTTTCATGAGTTTCTGGACTTTCATCCCAGTCAATCCCCAACCAGCGAAGATTTTCAAGCTGTGAACGTTCTCCATCCTCAACATGGCGTTTACGGTCAGTATCTTCGATACGAATGATAAAAGTTCCACCATGATGGCGTGCGTAAAGGTAGTTGAATAATGCTGTACGGGCATTTCCGATGTGTAGTAGTCCTGTTGGACTTGGTGCGTAGCGTACGCGGATATCTTTTGACATAGTTTCTCCTATAAAGTCTCTAGGCGTCTGCCTTTTTGCTTTCTATATTATATCACAAGTCTCGCCTGAGTCCAATGTCTACGAATAAAGAGAGTAAAAAGAGTGGGCAAGCCACTCTTTTCTTCTATTATAGACGTGCGTTAAGCTCTTTGCTCAATTCTTCAAATCCTGGTTTTCCAAGAAGGGCAAACATGTTGCGTTTGTATGCTTCAACACCTGGTTGGTCAAATGGGTTGATGGCATTCAAGTAACCTGAAAGGGCAATTGCCAATTCGAAGAAGTAGATAGTGTAACCAAGAGTGAAAGCGTCTTGCTCAGGAAGAGTTACGTACATGTTTGGCACGTCACCGTCAGTGTGGGCAAGAAGAACACCGTCAGTTGCTTTTTTGTTTACAAAGTCAACGTCTTTTCCTTGAAGGTAACCAAGTCCGTCAAGGTCTTCTTCCAAAGTAGGAATGATCACGTTCTTACGTGGTTTGTCAACACGGACAACTGTTTCGAACATGATACGAGTTCCTTCTTGGATAAATTGACCAAGTGAGTGCAAGTCAGTTGAGAAGTTTGCTGAAGTTGGGTAGATCCCTTTTTGGTCTTTCCCTTCTGACTCACCAGCCAATTGTTTCCACCATTCTGAGAAGTATTGAAGTGATGGTTCGTAGTTTACCAAGATTTCAGTAGCGTAGCCTTTACGGTAAAGGATGTTACGAACTGCTGCATATTGGTATGCTTCGTTTTCAGCAATCTTGTCTGAAGTGTAGTCTTTACGAGCTGCATTCGCACCTTCCATAAGGGCTTTGATGTCTGCACCTGATGCTGCGATTGGAAGCAATCCAACTGCTGTCAATACTGAGAAGCGTCCACCGATGTCATCTGGAACCACAAATGTTTCCCAACCGTTGGCATCTGCTTCAACCTTAACAGCACCTTTTTGGCGGTCAGTTGTTGCGTAGATACGTTTGTTAGCTTCTTCTTGTCCGTATTTCTTAACCAAAAGTTCCTTGAAGACACGGAAAGCGATAGCTGGTTCTGTTGTTGTACCTGATTTAGAAATCACGTTTACTGAGAAGTCTTTGTCAGCTACGTACTCTACCAAGTCAGCAAGGTAAGTAGATGAGATTGAGTTTCCAGCGTAAAGGATTTGTGGCGCTTTACGTTCTTCTTTTGTTTGCAAGTTAGCAAAGTGGTGGTTCAAGAAGTCGATGGCTGCTTTGGCACCAAGGTAAGATCCACCGATACCGATTACAACCAAGACATCGCTATCTGATTTGATTTGCTCAGCAGCTTTCAAGATGCGGTCGAATTCTTCGCGGTCATAATTTTCAGGAAGGTCCAACCAACCCAAAAAGTCGCTACCAGCACCAGTTCCTTTACGGATCAATTCGTCTGCAGCTGTTACTTGTGCTTGCATGTATTCCACTTCATGTGGGGCAACAAATTTGTCTAAAACTTTTGAATAATCAAATTTAATATGTGACATGATAATCCTCCAAAATTTCTTCTTTTCTATCATAACGCTTACCTTCGATTTTTTCAAGCTTTTTTATTGAATTTGCCCAATTTTTATCAGAATTCAAACGTTTGCGTAAATTTGCTAAAATATAAAAAATCTGAAAGGACGAATAAAAACGGCTAGAGACTCTAACCGTTACAATTCATTTAATAAATACTCAAATAATTCTAAATTGCCATCTTCTTCATTGACCAGGAACTCTGGGTGCCACTGCAAACCGATAATGCGATGCTCATCGATAGACTCAATCGCTTCGATGGTCTGATCTCGAGGATCCACCGCTGTCACACGGAAATTAGGTGCCAGATCTTTGATACTTTGACGATGGACTGAGTTGACCTGACTTTCTTTGCCAAACAACTTAGCCACCACACTTCCTTCTACTGTCTCAATAGAATGAGAGGTTCCAAAAGGCAAGCCTTGCCAGTGACCTTCAATTTCTTGGTGGAGAGTGCCGCCAAAAGCAACATTGACAAGCTGAACACCACGGCAGATTGCCATAATTGGTTTATTCTGACGGAGCGCTTCTTTCAAGAGAGCTAGTTCAAACTCATCGCGTACAAGGTTGTAATCATCGCTCTCAATAGTCTTTTTCTCTCCATAAAACTGGGGATGGACATTTTGTCCACCTGTCAAGATGAGTTTGTCAATCATTTCTACATAATCGCGCACAATGGACTCATCCCCTACAGGAATTACTAAAGGAAGACCACCGACTTGACGAATGCTCTCTGCAAATTTACAGGATACAGATGAGTGAATGTTTTTCCCTTCTGCATCTACAGGACATAGATTTGCAGCAACTCCTACAACCGTTCTAGCCATGATGTGTCTCCTTTCGATTTTCTTGCGACAGTCTTATCTTATCACTCCAACCCTTTCCTGTCTAATATGTTTTTTTAAAGACCGTGATAAGTATTTTTTATGGACAAGAAAAAGCTGCCCAACGAGGACAACTTCTTTTTTATTCGAAGACAAATTGATTGTGATACAGTTCCGAGTAGAAACCGCCGAGTTTGAGCAACTCGTGATGATTTCCACGTTCAATAACCTCTCCATCTTTGAGGACAATAATCTGATCGGCATTGAGGATGGTCTTGAGACGATGGGCAATGACAAAACTGGTTCGTCCTGCTACAACTGCCTCCATGGCATGTTGAATCTTGCTTTCTGTTACGGTATCCACATTGGAAGTCGCTTCATCTAAAATTAAGACTTGAGGATCTGTCATCAAGGTCCGAGCGATGGAAATCAATTGTTTCTGCCCAGTCGAGAAGATATTTTGCTCATCATCAATAAGGGTATCATACTTGTCAGGCAAGCTTTCGATATAGTCATGAATATGAGTTGCCTTGGTAGCTGCTTCGACCATTTCCTGACTGGCATCTGGCACACCAAAGCGGATATTGTCCCGAATCGTTCCACTAAACAAGACCGAATCCTGCAAGACAATCCCGACCTTGCTCCGCAGACTGTCCAAGTCGTAGTCACGGATGTCTTTGCCATCAAAAGAAATGCTACCTGCATCCACATCGTAGAAGCGATTGATAAGGTTCATGATGGTCGTTTTCCCTGAACCAGTCGGACCGACAACTGCTATCATCTGCCCCTTAGGAGCTGAAATGCTAACATCTTTTAAAATCGGCTTGTCTGGCACATAAGAGAAATCAATATGACTGATTTCAACACCTTCTCGCAATTCCGTAAAGGCAGGCGCATTTTGCGGACGAATCTCTTCTTCTGCATCGAACATTTCTTGGATACGATCCGCTCCAGTAAAGGCCAACTGGAGGCTCCCCCAACTCGCAGCCACCTGGATAATTGGCTGGTAGTACTGCTGAGAAAATTGGGTAAACATGACGATCAAACCTAGGGCTGTCGTTGTTTCGATACTTGGATCGTTCAGCAGGACCGCAGAACCTGCAAAAATAACGATGGCCGTATTGACCAAGCTCATCCCATTCATAACAGGAAACAGGATGCCTGAGAACATTCTCCCTTTAAAGGTTGCCTTGCGCACGCGCTCATTTTGCTCCACAAAGCCTGCTACGATGTCATCTTGAATTCCTTGTACGATAACAGCTTTCTGTCCAGAAATACTCTCGTCCATGTAGGCATTGAGTTTCCCAACCTCTTTTTGCTGGAGATTGGTGTACTTGCGGGCCATTTTCACGATGAAGACCAACATGAGAAAGGCTACTGGGGTGCTAGCTACTGTTATCAGGGCTAGTGTCACATTTCTTGAAAACATGACAAAAATCAAACCGATGTAAAGAGCAATATTGCTCATGACCTGAACTAAGCTTTCATTGAAGGCTTGAAGGATGTTGTCCAAGTCACTCGTGAAGCGAGAAAGGATGTCGCCATCCTGATGGCGGTCAAAGAAAGAAACGGTCAAACGAGAAAGTTTGCCAAAGAGGCCCTTACGCATCTCATTTGTTGACTCAGCAATCACACGGGTCATCAAGGTCATGTAAATCAAACTGGATACCACTAAGGCGAGAACAACAAGAGCTAGATTCAGCATCAGAGCTGACAAACTCTGCCAGGCTAGTTCGGAAGTTCCATTTTGATAAGCTAGAACTAGGTTAGCGAGCTCCGTCACTGCTTGACCTGAAAAAACTGGAAAGAGGGCTTGGGCAATCGTCGCAACTGCAACCATCAGAATCACAATGACAAAGGAGAACTTGTAAACTTTAAAATAATTCCAGAAAAATCGAACGGTTTTCATTTTATTCCTCCTTTCCCTTTTGTGTTTCGTAGATTTCGCGGTAGACGGCATTATTAGCTACCAAGTCTGCATGCCTTCCTTCTCCAATCAAGCGTCCTTGGTCCAAGACCAAAATCTTGTCCGCATGGACGACTGAACTGATCTTTTGAGCGATGATAATGGTTGTCGTCCCTTTCAGGTCTTTATTCAAAGCTTCCTGCACGAGTCTCTCTGACTTAGCATCCAAGGCTGAAGTCGAATCGTCAAAAATCAGGATACGGGGATTGCTGACAATCCCACGGGCAATGGACATCCGTTGCTTTTGTCCACCAGAAAAGTTGGTGCCACGTTCTTCGACCTGACTCTCAAATTTGTTTTCCATACGCCCGATAAATTCACTGGCTTGAGCAATTCGTGCTGCACGTTCCATTTCTGACACGCTGGCATTGCCTTTCCCTTGACGGAGATTATCTGCAATGGTCCCGCTAAAGAGAATAGCACGTTGCAAGACGATGGAAACTGTTTTACGCAAGGTTCCCTCGCTGACGTCTCGAATATCCTTGCCTCCAATCTTGATAGATCCCTCCTGTGGATCAAAAAGTCGTGGAATTAACTGAGCTAGAGTGGACTTCCCTGCTCCAGTCGCACCAACCACACCGACCATCTGACCAGGCGCAATTTCAAAGGTTACATTCTTCAGCATAGGCTCATCGTCATTGGGATAGGTAAAGGTCACATTTTCAAAAGAGAGACTTCCTTCTAACTCTTCATCCGGGAGATCTTTAAAGGTCATCGCTGGCTCGGTATCTAGAATCTCGCGGATACGACGCAAGGAAATCATGGCACGACTGACAGAATTTCCTAAAAATCCAACCATGATAATGGTAAAGATAATCTGGCTGAGATAGTTGATAAAGGAAGCAATCGAGCCCACTACAGACGGATCTGACTGAGCCATACCTGCCACCAACCAGATAGAGAGGAAGACTGCCCCATAGCCGACTAGCATCATAACGGGTTCTATAACTGAGAAGGCATAACCGATATAAAGATTTTGGCCGAGAAGTTCATCAGAAACCTCTGTAAATTTGTCAAATTGTGCTTTTTCTTGTACAAAGGATTTAACTACACGCACACCACGTAGATTTTCCTTGGCGATAGCATTGATCCGTTCAAGAAGGGTTTGAAACTTAGCAAATCGTGGCCCCATCATCCCCATCATGATGGCAGTTAGTGCAAAGATTAGGAGCACCATGAGGACAATCACCCACCAAAGTGATGGAAGAGTGTGAACCGCCAAGATAAAGGAACCGATAAAGAGAAGAGGGAGACGGAAGAGGATTTGAAAAGCCATCATCACCACGTTCTGAATTTGGTTGATATCATTGGTCATTCGGACGACAAGATTACCCGCATTAAACTGCTCGATATTGGCATAAGAAAAAGTCTGGATCTTGCAAAAAGCGTCTTCACGAAGGTCCGAAGACACTCCTTGAGCAATGTAGGCTGCAAGTGTTACATTGACCCCACCTGCAACCAGACCGACTAGGGCTACTCCTATCAGCCAAGCGCCAATACTATAAATAGCCTCATTTTGACCGGCCAACAAAGCCTCTAACACCTCTTGCAAATAGCGCGGTTGCAAGAGCGAGCTCGCAACCATCAAGCCTGTCATCATTAAGGATGCCAAGGCCTGCCATTTATAGGTTTTTATTTTTTTAATGAGCATATTTCCTCCTAATAAAATAGATAAAGGGAGCGACATCCTGCGTCAGCTCCTTCTCATTCGTTCATATTGATGCTATTCTAGCAAAAAAGAGGCATCTTGTCAAAGAAGTCTCCTTATTATAAATTAGTTCGCTTTCATCTACAGGTGATGCATGAAAAGGCTTTTTATGGTAAAATGGAAGGAAGAACTCTTACAAGGAGGAAAAGATGAAGAAACAAACCATCGCTGTCTTGGGTCCTGGTTCTTGGGGAACTGCCCTTTCGCAGGTCCTAAACGACAATGGACACGAGGTTCGAATTTGGGGAAATATTTCTGACCAAATCGATGAAATCAATAACCAGCATACAAACAAACGCTATTTCAAAGATATCCTACTCGACGAAAAAATCAAAGCCTATCATGACTTGGAAGAAACACTAAAGGGTGTAGATGCTGTTTTATTTGTAGTCCCAACAAAAGTAACGAGACTGGTTGCCCAACAAGTAGCAAAGGTGCTCGATCACAAGGTTGTCATCATGCACGCCTCCAAAGGATTGGAACCAGATAGCCACAAACGCCTATCGACTATTCTTGAAGAGGAAATTCCAGCCGACCTTCGTAGTGAAGTCGTTGTTGTTTCAGGACCTAGCCATGCTGAGGAAACGATTGTACGGGATATTACCTTGATCACTGCAGCCTCTAAAGACCTTGAAACTGCTCAGTACGTCCAAAATCTCTTTAGCAATCACTACTTCCGTCTCTATACTAATACGGATGTTATCGGAGTTGAAACCGCTGGTGCTCTTAAAAACATCATTGCAGTTGGTGCAGGTGCATTACATGGACTAGGGTTTGGCGACAATGCCAAGGCAGCTATCATTGCCCGTGGCTTGGCTGAAATCACCCGTCTAGGGGTCGCTCTTGGAGCTAATCCTCTGACTTATAGCGGCCTTTCTGGAGTTGGAGATTTGATTGTAACGGGGACATCTGTCCACTCTCGTAACTGGAGAGCCGGTGATGCTCTCGGTCGTGGAGAATCCCTCGCAGACATCGAAGCAAACATGGGTATGGTCATCGAAGGCATTTCAACAACTCGAGCAGCTTACGAACTGGCTCAGGAATTGGGTGTCTACATGCCAATCACACAGGCTATTTACCGAGTCATCTACGAAGGTGTCAATATCAAAGAAGCAATCACTGACATCATGAGCAATGAATTTAAAGCAGAAAACGAATGGTCATAGACCTTTATAGAAAGGAACATCATGAAACAAAAAGTCAGAAAAGCAGTCATCCCAGCCGCTGGATTGGGAACACGCTTCCTCCCAGCAACTAAGGCCTTGGCCAAGGAAATGTTGCCAATCGTAGACAAGCCCACTATCCAGTTTATCGTTGAAGAAGCCCTCAAGTCTGGAATCGAAGACATTTTGGTTGTTACGGGTAAGTCAAAACGTTCTATTGAGGACCACTTCGACTCAAACTTCGAATTGGAATATAACCTCAAAGAAAAAGGGAAAACAGATCTTTTGAAGCTGGTTGATGAGACAACTGGCATGCGCCTGCATTTTATCCGTCAAACACATCCACGTGGTCTCGGAGATGCTGTTTTGCAAGCCAAGGCTTTCGTTGGAAATGAACCTTTTGTCGTTATGCTTGGTGATGACTTGATGGATATCACAGACGAAAAGGCTGTTCCACTTACCAAACAACTCATGGATGACTACGAGCGTACCCACGCGTCTACTATCGCTGTCATGCCAGTCCCTCACGACGAAGTCTCTGCTTACGGGGTTATTGCTCCGCAAGGCGAAGGAAAAGACGGTCTTTACAGCGTTGAAACCTTCGTTGAAAAACCAGCGCCAGAGGATGCTCCTAGCGACCTTGCTATTATCGGACGCTACCTCCTCACTCCTGAAATTTTCCAAATCCTTGAGAACCAGACTCCAGGTGCAGGAAATGAAATTCAGCTGACAGATGCAATCGATACCCTCAATAAAACACAACGTGTATTTGCTCGTGAGTTCAAAGGGGCTCGTTACGATGTCGGAGACAAGTTTGGCTTTATGAAAACATCCATCGACTACGCTCTCAAACACCCACAAGTCAAAGATGACTTGAAAGACTACCTCATCCAACTCGGGAAAGAGTTAGCTGAGGGGGAATAGAGGAAAAACAATGCTCTTAAAGAAGGGCTTTGTTTTTTTGTTGAAGTTTGCAATAAAAAAAGTCATCTTTGCAGATGACTTATTAGCAACCGAATCGGTGCTCGCTTTTTTAAGTTGTGTACGGACAAAGCCTTATTTTAACTTGCTGTGTTGTTTCGAATGGTTCCAAAACTTTTTTGTATGATATAACAGAATATTTTAAAAATGAAGGGGATTTCTATGGAGATCGATGTGTTTTTTGATTATTATTTAAAATCACTTAGGTTCTATTTTGGTGATAGGTGTAAGGATATTGGATTTATAAAGTTTTTCAAAGATGAAAACAATAGTTTTATTACCATAGAGGATTATGTTTTAGAAGCATTAGTAATATTGTCAAATATTTTGAGTAAGGAGAGGATTGTGTTTTCTTGTGGATTTATTCATAGCAAGGGGGTAGTTACTGGAGTAGAAGTATGTATGAATGTATTAGAGTTAGAAAGATTAAATAATTTGTATAAGATATAGTTTTGAAGAATATTAAAAAACATTAGGTAAACTGTCTATGTAGGATGTGCGGAGTTGATAGTATCAATATTTCCTAGTTATAGAGCTATGTTGTTTCGAATGGTTCCAATCTACATAAAAAGCTACTCATTTTTTGAGTAGCTTTTTAACTATCTCCCCTACACATAGTTCATTCCCTTATAGCAAAGGAAAATGGCTAGTGCGATAAAAAGTACAGTTGCTCCGATTCGCTGGCTAGTACTGTACATCCTTCTCTCCCATTTGACTGGGAAGATGACTGCTAGAAAGGCACCGCCTACTGCACCGCCAATATGCCCTGCTAGGCTGATTCCTGGAATCAGAACACTTCCAATGATATTTATCACGAAAAGCGTCAGGTAGGATTGCCCCAACTGCTGGATATAGGGGCTGCGAGTTGCGTAACGCAGGACGATAATCGCAGCAAATAACCCGTAGAGAGAAGTGGATGCTCCAGCTGCGACAACTTTCGGTGTAAATGCAAACACAAAGAGATTGCCCATCATTCCTGATAAGAGATAGAGAAAGAAAAACTGCTTAGAACCGAAAATCTCCTCCACCTGTCGTCCAAGAAAGTAGAGCGAAATCATATTGACAATGAAATGCTCCCATCCAATATGCACAAATATAGCCGAAAATAGGCGCCAAATCTGCTCAGGGAATAGGCGAATGATCGGTCCATACATAGCTCCAAACTGAAGCAAGGTATCCGCTCGTTCAAAATTTAAACCTGTAAGAACCAACATCAAGAGAAATACCAATGCGGTTACTAGGAGGAAAAAGCTAGTCACAGGATAACGTTTATCAAAGATTTCCTTCATAGGTTAGCACCTCCTGTACGGGAATATCATGGTTTTCAAAGTTAAACTCCTGAATTTGACAAGGATAAACCGTACTCAAAGTATGACCAGTAAAATGTTCTAGATAGCGGTCATAGTAGCCTCCACCATACCCGATCCGATAGCCTTCTGTCGTAAAATCTAGCCCTGGAACATGAATCAAATCAATCTGAGACGGTTCCACCACTTCCAAGTCTCCTTGCGGTTCCAGTAAACCAAAGGAAGTTTTTGCCAACTGCTGCGGATGATAGACCACAAATTCCATGCGCCCCTTGGGATAGGTTTTGGGTATCAGAACCTTTTTGCCGTCCTTCAGTACCCGCTCGATCAGTTCTTGCGTTTGAAATTCATGAGGAAAGGAGAGATAGGTTGCGATGACCTTAGCTTCTTGGTAAAAAGGGTGTTGTAAGAAACGCTCAGTTAAAGCTCGATCCATAGCCTGTTTTTGCTCCTGAGATAGAGTCTTCATTTCTTGCAAAATTTTCTTGCGTAGTTCTGCTTTCATAGACAATTCCTCTACTCTGCTGCCTTCTTTTTCAAGAAACTAGAGACCGCATCTACCCCAATGGCTAAGGCTTCTTCCTTAGGACTCATCTGAGGGTGATGAAGGGCATAGGGACTATCGATACCTAGCCAGAACATAACGCCGTCTACCTTCGAAAGGAGATAACCAAAGTCCTCACCAGTCATAGCTGGCTCGATATCAATCAACTCAATCCCATCTTTCTCTTCAAAAAAGTCCATCAGTTCACGCGCCAAGGCTGGATTGTTCTCAACAGGTAGGTAGCCTCCTTGCTTGAGTTCTACTTCGACTTCCATATCAAAGGCTGCTGCAACCCCTTCTGCGACTGTCTTGACTCTTTTTTGTACCAAGAGGCTCATGTCCTGAGTCAAGGCGCGAATGGTTCCATGCAAAAAGGCTGTGTCTGTAATGACATTGTTGGTTGTTCCAGCTTGGAAAACACCAAAGGTCACCACCGCTCCCTCGATGGGATTGACATTGCGACTGACAACTGACTGCACCTGGGTTACAAAGTAACTAGCAGCCACCAAGGCGTCATTGGCTTCATGCGGAAAAGCTGCGTGTCCTCCTTTTCCTTTGAAACGAACCTTCACCTCACAAGTCCCTGCAAAGAGTGTATGAGTGTTGGTCGCAATCTGTCCGACCTTCAGATCCGGACGAACATGGAGACCATAAAATTGGTCTGGCAACCAATTTCCAAAAGCACCATCCTCATACATGAGCATCCCACCAGCTTCATTTTCTTCAGCAGGCTGAAATAGGAAGAGCAAATTATTCTTGGGTTGCTCCTCCAGGGCGCGTTCGAGACAGCCTAAGGCAATAGTCATATGAAAATCATGGCCACAGGCATGCATGCGACCTTGGTGCTGAGAAGCAAAAGGTAGACCTGTTTGTTCAACGATAGGCAGACCATCAATGTCTGTTCGCCAACCAATGGTTCGTTCCGGCTGACTTCCCTGCAGGTAGACCAAAATCCCTGTTCGCCAAGTACGAACCTGAACAAAATACTTGCCCGCAGTCAATTTCTCAATCACATCCAGCAAATAAGCCTGAGTCTTGAACTCCTCCAAGCCAATCTCTGGAATCTGGTGTAAATCTCGTCTAGTCTGAATCAAATCTAACATCTATCTGTCCTCCTATATAGCAGAAAGAGGCTGGAAAAAGGGTTCCGCCTCTTTTTTACTTTTACAATTACAAGGTACGAAGCGCATCCTCAAGCGCTGTTTTTTGTTGGGTTTGGGCATCAATTTCTTTGATGATACGAGCCGGAACACCTGCTACCACCACATTTTCTGGAACATCTTGGGTAACGATAGCTCCTGCTGCGACAACTGAACCACTACCGATTTGAACTCCTTCGATGACCACTGCATTAGCACCGATAAGAACATTATCTCCGACACGGACTGGTTCAGCACTAGCTGGCTCAATCACACCTGCCAAAACTGCACCTGCACCAACGTGGCTGTTTTTTCCAACAATAGCGCGACCACCAAGGATAGCACCCATGTCAATCATGGTTCCTGCACCAATTTCAGCACCGATATTGATAACTGCTCCCATCATGATAACAGCATTGTCACCAATTTCCACCTGGTCACGGATAATCGCACCTGGCTCGATACGAGCGTTGATCGCACGTTTGTCTAGCAAAGGAACTGCAGAATTACGAGCATCTTGCTCGACAACATAGTCTTGATTTTCTACTAAACCTTCAAGAAGCGGAGCCACGTCCTTCCAGTCTCCGAATAAAACATTTCCTAGTTTGACAACAGAGCTAGGCACAGCAGATGCGAGTTGCCCCTCAAAGGTTACTTTGACACTGGTTTTCTTTTCAGCATTGGCGATAAATTGGATAATTTCTTGAGCGTTCATTTTTGTAGCAGTCATAGGTGCCTCCTGGTTCGTTATAATGATACCTATTCTACCAAAAAAGGCTTCAAATTTGAAGCCTCAACTATCAAATAATCATCTTTACCTGGCTTGTTTTGCTTCTTCTACAGATAAGAAAATCATCGGAACGATAATCAACACCATAGCCAAGGCCAAAAAACCATCCATGACCAATCCCAGAAAAAGAACACTTAATAAAGCTGAAGAAAGCGGTTCGCTAGCACTCACCACCGATACAACCAGCGGGGAAACGAGGGACACGGCCTTCATAGATAGGAAGAAGGCAAAAGCAGTACCAAACACGGCAATCGTCAGACAAATCAACACACTTACCAGATCCACTTGAAAACTTATCTGATAAATAGGGTAGAGGAAATTACTAAAGAGTCCTGCCAGAATCATCCCCCAACCAACAGTCGGAACAAATCCGTAGCGCCGTGCAAAGCGTTGGGGAAGGATAACATTAAACATGACCCCTACTGCACTAAGCAAACCTGTCACTAGAGCCAAAGGTGTCATGGATAACTGGGACAAATCCCCTTTTGTAGCCATCAAAAAAACACCTAGCATGGCAATCAAAACATAGAAAACAGCTGTAATTGAAGCCTTCTTCTGGTAAATAATTCGATTATAAAACAGGATAAAAACTGGGCTGATAAATTGCAAAATGGTCGCCGTCGTTGCATTGGAATACTCAACGCAGAGATAGAAGAAAAACTGCACAGAAAAAATACCTAGAATAGCATAGGCTAAAAAAGGTAGATAATTTTTCTTATCACGCCAGATGTCCAACAAGCGGCTACGCAACTGAAAAGCAGATAAACCTAAAACCAAACTCCCCGCCACTAGTAAACGCATAGAAGTAAGCCATCCAGAAGACACTGGATAATGAGTGAAAAAATACTCTCCTAAAATCCCACAAATCCCCCAGATTAGGCCTGAAAGTAGCGAGTATACTGTCCCCTTAACAATCTTTTTCTGATAATGATTCATATTATTATTGTAACACGAAACCAACAAAGAAAAAAGTAGCAACAAGGAGAAATTACTAACCTTGCTACTACTCTTTCTTAACGATTAAATAGACGTGAACGTCCTGAAGAACCACTTTGAGTATTTCCACTCGAACTTGAACTTCCAGAGCTACTGCTTGAACTTGAGCTACTGTTTGAGCTTGGAGGAGTCACTGCCGGAATGCTTCCTAGAATATTCTTCCATGCGTTCAGATAATCTGCATCGCTTCCTCCAATAGCAAAGCGATAGGTGGTCACTGGGGCACCTTCTTTAGTAGCCCAGTAGCTCGTTACTGTTGATCCAGAAACTTCTATTTCTTTTCCATTGATGGAAACCTTGCCTGGTTTTTGTCCTGTAGATCGGAGAACTTGTGACTTGGTCACACTTGGATCCAGATTAAAGCGCTCATTCCCCCATATTCCAGGTTCAGCTTGTTGGATAGCATTGACCAAGTGGGCCATATAGTTGGCATTACGATAGTGGCCTGCTCCTTTGGCTAGTGGTCGGTTGTCGTCGTGACCTAACCAGCCACCCAAAGTCAAGCGAGGTGTAGAAAGCATGAGCCACATATTTTCATCTTCATTGGTCGTACCAGTTTTTCCAATCCAGTCAGCACGAGCTAGGGATGGATTGATAGTCGTCAAATCCGTTTGGAAACTTGAGGTAATTCGAGATGAGATAACATCCCGAAGGAGACTTTGCATAATGGTTGCTGTCGCTTTTGAATAAACTTGGACAGGCTCATCCTTGTGCTCGTACACCAATCGGCCATCCGTTGACTCGATCTTCGCGATCATATGTTTCTTATGGTAAACTCCATTGTTGGCCAGAGTTTGATACCCGTTGGTATGCTGGGCAACTGTAACGTCAATCCCCCCACCCATCGGTAAACTTTCAATACCATATTCTGGGATTTCGTAACCCATTTTTTCCATATAGCCTTTGACATCCACACCCTTCTCTCGAAGCGTACGATACGTCCAGTAGGCCGGGATATTCCATGAGTAGTTAAGGGCTTCTCCCAATGTCATCATGCCCGTACCAGGACTATTGACATACATGATGGGATTCCCATTTGAGAAGTTGGTAGGATAGTTTGACAAGATACTTGCACTTCCCATCAAACCTTGGTCAATAGCGATACCATAGGCCAATATAGGTTTTGTGGTTGAAGCTGGAGAACGCTTGGTATCGATAGCGTGATTGTTCTGATTTTCTTGATAATTACGGCCACCAACAAATCCTAGGATAGCTCCCGTTTGGTTGTCCATGAGGACATTCCCCACCTCAGGCTGGCCTGTTGAATCATCTAGCAGGTAGCCGTAGGTCGCAACCGCATTTTGCATCGCAGCATGAACATTTTTATTGATAGTTGTCGTAATCTTATATCCACCATTTTCAATTTCCTTAGCGGCTAGATCGCGATAGGATTTCTGAATGGACTCATTCTTTAATTCTTGCGCAGAAACATTATCTCGTTGGATGAGGTAGTCGTACATGCGGTCAGTAGCTTCTGCCAAGGTTGCATAGTAGAGATAGTCACGCGAAGTCCCACTAACGCTACCAGATGGTAGGAAGTCTTTCTTGAAGTCATAATCTTTGTACTTATCGTAGTCTTCCTGACTTAGAGCCCCTGTCCGGTACATGTTGTAGAGAACATCCTTGGCACGCTTAATCCCAAAAGCCATATCCTCATCACTCTTCATACTACCATCAGATTCATAAGGAGAGTAACTAATCGGACTCTGTGGCAATCCTGCGATAAAGGCAGCTTGAGGGACCGTTAAATCCGAAGCATTGACTCCAAAGATTCCTTCTGCAGCCTGCTGGGCACCTGCAATATTTTGACCTTTATGATTGCGACCAAAAGGAGCAATGTTAAGGTAGGTTGTCAAGATCTCATCCTTACCCATGGCCCGTTCTAAAGCTAGAGCATCAATAATCTCTTTAGCCTTACGAGCTAGAGTTGGAGCATCCCCCACCACTTGCTGCTTGATGACCTGCTGGGTCAAGGTCGAACCACCACTAGACGAGCCCAGACCGACAAAGGTTCCCAAGGTCGCACGAATAACGGCCTTAGGCACAACTCCCTTGTGCTCATTGAAATGCTCGTCCTCTGTCGCAACAATAGCTTTCTTAAGGTTATCTGAGATAGCATCTGAAGCGACTGAAGTGCGCAATAAATCGCCCTCGATCGAGGCAATGGTACTGCCGTCAGAATAAGTGATTTCTGAGATGGAGGCAATATCCTTCACTTGCTTGACCAACTCTTCTGCTTGAGGTACCTGGGCCTTGTCAAATAGAGCGACTCCATAACCCATAGCCACACCAGCGCCAAACAGTCCACCGATAAAACCTAAGATAAAGAGAGTATTAAAGACTATTTTAAACCCACTCAAAACCTTAGCAAAAATAGACCCTGCCCTTCTAACTTTATCAGGAGAGGTCCCCTTTTTACTGGTTTTCTTATTAGCTAGTTTTTCTGCTAGTCTTTTCTGCCATTTTACAATTCGTTGCATTAGCTGCTGGAAAAAATGCAGCATTTTTGTTTTTAATTCATTAATTCTTTCTTTCATGAATGTCCTCGCTTTCTCTATTATACCATAAAAGGGAAACTTTCAATAAAATAGCCACTTTCTTCCCTATTCCACTAGGCTATTAATCAAGTTTGTGATACAATAGGTAGAAACAATATTTTATAAAGGAGAAAAGACACATGCACATTTTTGATGAGCTAAAAGAGCGTGGTTTGATTTTTCAGACGACTGATGAAGAAGCGTTGCGCAAAGCCCTAGAAGAAGGTCAAGTTTCTTATTATACTGGCTACGATCCAACTGCTGACAGCCTTCACCTCGGCCACCTTGTCGCAATCTTGACCAGTCGTCGTTTGCAACTAGCAGGTCACAAACCTTATGCGCTCGTTGGCGGTGCTACAGGTCTCATCGGAGATCCGTCCTTCAGAGATGCTGAACGTAGTCTCCAAACAAAAGACACAGTAAATGGCTGGGTCAAGTCTATCCAAGGACAACTTTCTCGCTTTCTTGATTTTGAAAATGGTGAAAATAAAGCTGTCATGGTCAACAACTACGACTGGTTTGGCAGCATCAGCTTCATTGACTTCCTCCGTGATATCGGAAAATACTTCACTGTCAACTACATGATGAGCAAAGAGTCTGTGAAAAAACGGATCGAAACAGGGATTTCTTACACAGAGTTTGCCTACCAAATCATGCAAGGCTATGACTTCTACGTCCTTAACCAAGAGCACAACGTCACCCTACAAATCGGTGGTTCTGACCAGTGGGGAAATATGACAGCTGGGACAGAATTGCTTCGTCGTAAG
This sequence comes from Streptococcus oralis, assembly GCF_024399415.1. NCBI lineage: Bacteria > Bacillati > Bacillota > Bacilli > Lactobacillales > Streptococcaceae > Streptococcus > Streptococcus oralis. The sequence continues at coordinate 121,518 of NZ_CP029257.1, read as the reverse complement.
GCTGACAAGACAGGTCATGTTATCACAGTTCCCCTTATTACTGATGCGACTGGTAAGAAATTTGGTAAATCAGAAGGAAACGCAGTCTGGCTCAACCCTGAAAAGACTTCTCCATACGAAATGTACCAATTCTGGATGAACGTCATGGACGCTGACGCTGTTCGCTTCTTGAAAATCTTTACCTTCTTGTCACTTGATGAGATCGAAGACATCCGTAAACAATTTGAAGCTGCTCCACACGAACGCTTGGCTCAAAAAGTCCTGGCTCGTGAAGTCGTGACTCTTGTCCACGGAGAAGAAGCTTACAAAGAAGCTCTTAACATCACTGAGCAACTCTTTGCTGGAAACATTAAAAACCTTTCTGTCAAAGAACTCAAACAAGGACTTCGTGGAGTGCCAAACTACCAAGTACAAGCAGACGAAAACCACAATATCGTGGAACTTCTCGTCTCATCTGGTGTGGTCAATTCCAAACGCCAAGCCCGTGAAGACGTTCAAAACGGAGCTATCTACGTCAACGGCGACCGTATCCAAGACCTTGACTATGTCTTAGGAGATGCAGATAAGTTAGAGAACGAACTCACTGTTATCCGACGTGGTAAGAAAAAATACTTCGTCCTTACATATTAAAAAGCAAACTGGAGGCATTTGCCATCCAGTTCTTTTTTTGCTAGACTTAAACTATGAATACAAACCTCAAACCAAAACTCCAGCGCTTTGCTTCTGCTAGTGCCTTTGCCTGCCCCATCTGCCAAGAAAATCTCACCTTGGTAGAGTCTAGCCTCAAGTGTAGCAACCACCATTCTTTTGATCTAGCAAAATTCGGCTATGTCAATCTGGCACCTCAAATCAAACAATCCACCAACTACGACAAGGAAAACTTTCAAAACCGCCAGCAAATTCTGGAAGCTGGTTTTTATCAGACTATCTTAGAAACCATCTCAGACCTACTAGCGACTAAATCATCTGCAAAAACTGTCTTGGACATCGGTTGTGGTGAAGGTTTCTACTCTCGTAAACTCCAAGAAAGTCATTCTGAAAAAACCTTCTATGCCTTTGATATTTCCAAAGATTCCGTTCAAATCGCTGCCAAGAGTGAACCCAACTGGGCGGTCAATTGGTTTGTTGGTGACCTGGCTCGTCTTCCTATAAAAGACGCCAGCATGGATATCCTGCTTGACATCTTTTCGCCTGCCAACTATGGGGAGTTTCGTCGCGTTTTATCCAAAGACGGTATCTTGATTAAGGTCATCCCTACTGAAAACCACCTCAAAGAAATCCGCCAAATGGTGCAGGACCAGCTGACAAAGAAGGATTATTCCAACCAAGATATCAAAGAACATTTCCAGGAACATTTCAGCATCCAATCTAGCCAAATAGCTTCTCTAACCAAACCCATCACAGCAGAGCAACGTCAAGCCCTGCTTACCATGACACCCTTACTCTTTCACGTTGATCATACCAAGATTGACTGGACTCAGTTGACTGAGATTACCATTGAGGCAGAGATTTTGATTGGGAAAGTAGGGTGAAATATTTTAAAGATAAAAAAAGCGCATCTTTTTAGATGCGCTTTTTATAATCTGTTGCAAAAAATCTTAGTTCAAGTGCCAGATATCTTTGTTGTACTGGGCGATTGTACGGTCAGATGAGAAGAATCCTGCTTTGGCAATGTTAACGATGACTTTATCCAACCATGCGTCACGGTCTTCGTAGTCAGCAAGCATTTGCTCTTTGACTTTAATGTAGTCTTCCAAGTCAAGAAGAGTCATGAACCAGTCTTTGTTGATCAATTCGTTGTAAAGACGTTCCAAGCGTTCTTTCTTACCTACTGCAAGAACAGCGTCGCTGACGATGAAGTCAACCAATGGTTTGATGGCTTCACGAGCATAGAATTCGCTTGATTTGTATGCTGCTTTTGCGTAAAGGTCGATAACAGTTTCTGAATCTTCACCGAAGATGTAGATGTTTTCGTCGCCAACCAATTCAGCGATTTCTACGTTAGCTCCGTCCATAGTACCAAGAGTCAAAGCTCCGTTCAACATGAATTTCATGTTACCAGTACCTGAAGCTTCTTTAGAAGCAAGTGAGATTTGTTCTGAGATGTCACATGCTGGGATCAAGAAGCTTGCTGCAGTAACGTTGTAGTTTTCAACCATTACGACTTGCAAGTGTGGAGCTACAGCTGGGTCGTTAGCAATCACTTCTGACAAGCAAAGGATCAAGTGAATGATGTCTTGAGCGATTGTGTAGGCAGGAGCTGCTTTACCACCAAAGAAGACTGTGATTGGACGAGCAGGGATGTTACCAGCCTTGATATCAAGGTATTTGTGGATCACATACAAAGCGTTCATTTGTTGGCGTTTGTACTCGTGAAGACGTTTGATCTGGATATCAAAGATAGAGTTTGTATTGATTTCCACACCTTGGTGCTCTTTCAAGTGACGAGCCAATTTACGTTTGTTGTGAGCTTTGATGCTTTCCAATTTTTCTTTGACAGCAGCCTTGTCTTCGTATGACAAGAGTTTTTCAAGTTCATCTGCTTCATGGTGCCAACCATGTCCAAGAATCTCATCCAAGTAGTGAGACAAGCTTGGGTTAGCATGCATGAGCCAACGACGGAATGTGATACCGTTTGTTTTGTTGTTGAATTTTTCTGGGTAGATGTCGTAGAAAGCTTTCAACTCTGAGTTCTTCAAGATTTCAGTGTGAAGAGCTGCAACCCCGTTTACGCTGTATCCGTAGTGGATATCCATGTGAGCCATGTGTACACGATCATTCTCATCGATGATTTGAACAGCTGGGTCTTTGTATTCTGCCTTCACACGACGGTCCAATTCTTTGATGATTGGTACCAAGTGAGGAACCACTTCTTCCAAGAATTCAAGAGGCCATTTTTCAAGGGCTTCAGCAAGGATTGTGTGGTTAGTGTAGGCAGTCATGCTACGGACGATTGAGATTGCTTCATCAAGTTCGATACCACGTGCAGTCAAGAGACGAATCAATTCAGGAATCACCATTGATGGGTGAGTATCATTGATTTGTACAACTGCATAGTCCGCAAGGTCATGCAAGTTGCTTCCTTTTTCGATTGCTTCGTCGATGATCAATTGTGCACCGTTTGAAACCATGAAGTATTGTTGGAAGATACGGAGCAATTCACCTTGCTTGTCGCTATCGTCTGGGTAAAGGAAGAGAGTCAAGTTGCGAGCGATATCTGTCTTGTCAAAGTTGATACCATCTTCGATGATAGAAGAATCAACTGAATCCAAGTCAAACAAACGCAAGCGGTTTTTAGTAGCTGTCTTGTAGCCAGGTACATCAATATCGTAAAGAGTTGATGTCAATGTGAAGTGTGCAAATGGCACTTGGTAGCTACGGCTTGAGCGAACCAACCAGTTTTGCTCTGTCAACCAAGCGTTAGGAATTGTTTCTTGTTGGTTGTTTTTAAGAACTTGTTGGAAAAGACCGAAGTGGTAGTTCAAACCAACACCATCACCATTCAAACCAAGTGTAGCGATTGAGTCGATAAAGCAGGCTGCCAAACGTCCCAAACCACCGTTACCAAGTGATGGTTCCAATTCGACTTCTTCGATTTCGATCAACTCTTTACCTGCAGCTGCAAGTTCTTTTTTCACATCGTCATAAAGTCCAAGGTTAATCAAGTTGTTTGACAAGAGTTTACCGATCAAGAACTCAGCTGAGATGTAGTAAACTTTTTTCTTACCAGTGTTGACTGGTTTTTGACTGCTAGCAAGTTTGCTGTAGTTAAGAAGAGCAAGGTAAAGCTCTTCATTGCTACATTCTGCAATGGTTTTATTGTAACGTTTTTGTACAAATTCGTTTAATGGTAACATGTTTATGTGTCTCCTGATATTGTCTTATTTCTTTAATTCTACCAAATTTTCATTAATTCGGCGATAAATTGTAGTCAAGTCAAGCAAAGTTTCTTCAACAGCTGGTGTGAGTTGGTCTGCTGTCATACGCCATGACCAGTTTCCACCAAGAGTAGATGGGAAGTTCATACGAGCTGACTCATCTAGTTCTAGCAAGTCTTGCATGGTTGCAATAGCCATGAAGCTAACGGATGAAAATACTGTGCGAAGCATTGCGTGTGGCACTGTTTCGTACTCTTTACGGTTCGTGTAACGAGCCATATATTCACGAGTTGGATCGTCGATCTCATTACGGTACCAACCAAGGACTGTATTGTTATCGTGTGTTCCTGTGTACATAACAGAGTTGGCAGGTGCCAAGTGTGGGCTATCGATACTTTCATCTTCTGGGTTGAAGGCGAATTGAAGAATCTTCATTCCTGGGAAGCCAGTGCGTTCACGCAACTCAATGACTTCATCTGTCATGAAACCAAGGTCTTCTGCGATGATGTTTAGCTCACCAAGCTCTTCCTTAACGGCTGCGAAGAGTTTGTACCCTGGACCTTTCACCCATTTACCAGGTGCTGCTGTATCGGAACCAGCAGGAATTTCCCAGTAAGATTCGAAACCGCGGAAGTGGTCGATACGAACGATATCGTAGATCTTGAAGCTTTCGCGCAAGCGTTCAATCCACCATTTGTAACCGTCTTTGTCCATTGCTTCCCAGTCATAGATTGGGTTGCCCCAAAGCTGACCAGTGGCAGAAAACTCATCTGGTGGGCATCCTGCGATGCAAGTTGCTTTACCATTGGCATCTGTCTTGAAGAGATGTGGATTTGCCCACATGTCGCTTGAATCTTCCGCTACATAGATAGGCATGTCCCCAACGATTTCGATGTGGTTGTCGTTAGCGTAAGCTTTCAATTTCAACCATTGTTGGAAGAAGAAGTATTGAGTCACACGGTGGTAAACCAACTTGTCTGCCAATTCCTCACGGTAGCTTTCAAGCGCTGAAGTTTTACGAGCACGAGCGTCTGCATCTGGCCATTCTGTCCAAGCAAGATTGTCAAAATGCTCTTTAATCGCCATATATTCTGCGAAGAGTTCAAGCCATGATTGGTTGTCTTTAGCAAACTTCTCAAAATCTTTGACATCACCCTCTTCCAAGAAACGTTTAACTGCTTTTTCTAAAAGCGGACGACGTGCATAATAAATCTTCGCATAATCAACTTCAGATGCATCGCTACCAAAGTCAACACCTTCAAGGTCACTAGCTTCGAGCAAGCCTTGCTCTACCAAGATATCAAGGTCGATAAAATGCGTATTTCCAGCAAAGGCCGAGAATGATTGGTATGGAGAATCTCCGTAGCTTGTTGTCCCAAGAGGGAGAATTTGCCAGTAACGTTGCTTCGTACGAACCAAGAAATCGACGAAATCATAGGCAGTTTGGCCAAATGATCCAATCCCGTATGCTCCTGGTAGAGAAGAGATGTGCATCAACACACCACTTTGACGTTTTTTCATAATAGCACCTCATGTGTTTGTTATAAAACGTTGCGCAATCAAGGCGCAAACGTTTGCGTTAATTTAAGTATAACGCATTTCAAAAACAAATGCAAGCGTTTTTAAAAAATTTTTTTGAATTATTTTAATCAAACAAAACTTGTTGCCACTGATATTTTATGAAATAAGCGAAAAAATTTTAAAGATTTTCTGATTTAAGATAATTCATTCCCAATATCTGCTCTATTTTCTGAAAAACCGAGCCGAATTTACGCAATCGTTTTCCTAATATATTTTCAATTCAAAAAAACAAACATTTTAAGTTCTTTCCTATATATAGGCTTTAATAAATGTTTGAAACCTTAAAATTTTTTTAAAATTTTTGCTAAAAAAACTTGCAACCGTTTTCTATTTGTGCTATACTAAGTTCGTAAAAGAAAACGTTTGCGTTTTCTCATTAAATTATTTTTGTTATTCTTTAGGAGGAATACACTATGTCATCTAAATTCATGAAGAGCGCTGCTGTGCTCGGAACTGCTACTCTTGCTAGCTTACTTTTGGTAGCTTGCGGAAGCAAAACTGCTGATAAAGCAGCTGATACTAGCTCATCTGAAGCAAAAGAAATCACTTTCTACGTTGAAGACCAATACAAAGCCTACGCTGAAAAAGTTGCTGCAGCTTATGAAAAAGAATCAGGTACAAAAGTTAACATCAAATCAGGTGACCAACTTGGTGGACTTGACAAACTTTCACTTGACAACCAATCAGGTCAAGCTGCTGACGTTATGATGGCTCCATACGACCGTGTAGGTAGCCTTGGTACTGACGGACAACTTTCAGAAGTTACTTTGAGCGACGGCGCTAAAACAGATGATAAAACTAAATCTCTTGTAACAGCTGCTGACGGTAAAGTTTACGGTGCTCCTGCCGTTATCGAGTCACTTGTTATGTACTACAACAAAGACTTGCTTAAAGAAGCTCCAAAAACTTTTGCTGAATTAGAAGAACTTGCTAAAGACAGCAAATACGCTTTCGCTGGTGAAGATGGCAAAACTACTGCATTCCTAGCTGACTGGACAAACTTCTACTACGCATACGGACTCCTTGCTGGTAACGGTGGTTACGTATTCGGACAAAACGGTAAAGACGCTAAAGACATCGGTCTTGCAAACGACGGTTCTATCACTGGTGTCAACTACGCTAAATCTTGGTATGAAAAATGGCCTAAAGGTATGCAAGATACTGAAGGTGCTGCAAACTTGATCCAAACTCAATTCCAAGAAGGTAAAACAGCTGCTATCATCGATGGACCTTGGAAAGCTCAAGCATTCAAAGATGCTAAAGTAAACTACGGTGTTGCTACTATTCCAACTCTTCCAAATGGTAAAGAATACACACCATTCGGTGGTGGTAAAGCTTGGATCATCCCATCAAGCACTAAGAACCTTGAAGCTGCACAAAAATTTGTAGACTTCCTTGTTTCAACTGAACAACAAAAAGCATTCTACGATGCAACTAACGAAATCCCAGCTAACACTGAAGCTCGTTCATACGCTGAAGGTAAAAACGATGAGTTGACAACAGCTGTTATCAAACAGTTCAAGAACGCTCAACCAATGCCAAACATTTCTCAAATGTCAGCTGTTTGGGATCCAGCTAAAACAATGCTCTTTGACGCTGTAAGTGGTAAAAAAGATGCTAAGACAGCTGCTAACGATGCTGTAACATTGATCAAAGAAACAATCAAACAAAAATTTGGTGAATAATTGAATTCGTTACAAGGGGGGAGAATACAAATCCCCCTTTGATTTTATAAATTTACGAATGATTGCAGTTGCCTATCTAGTGATTGGAGACAAACTTCAATCTCGTATCCTATGAAAGGAGTATTCATGGAAAACCAACAACCTAGCAAAGCAGCCTTGCTTTCAGTGATTCCTGGGTTAGGACAGATTTACAATAAACAAAAGGCCAAAGGTTTTATCTTCCTTGGTGTAACTATCGTATTTGTTCTTTATTTCCTAGCACTTGCAGCCCCTGAATTGCACAATTTGATCACTCTTGGTGACAAGCCAGGTCGTGATAATTCCCTCTTTATGCTGATTCGTGGTGCCTTCCATTTAATCTTTGTAGTCGTTTATGTGCTCTTTTATTTCTCAAATATTAAAGATGCACATACAATCGCAAAACGTATTAACAATGGAATTCCTGTCCCACGTACTTTTAAAGATATGATCAAAGGTATTTATGAGAATGGTTTCCCTTACCTCTTGATCATCCCATCTTACGTCGCTATGACATTTGCGATTATCTTCCCAGTTATCGTAACCTTGATGATTGCGTTTACCAACTATGACTTCCAACACTTGCCACCAAACAAATTGTTGGACTGGGTTGGTTTGACTAACTTTACAAACATCTGGAGCTTAAGTACCTTCCGTTCAGCCTTCGGTGCGGTTCTTTCTTGGACCATCATCTGGGCCTTGTCTGCTTCTACTTTGCAGATTGTGATTGGTATCTTCACTGCTATCATTGCTAACCAACCATTTATCAAAGGAAAACGTATCTTTGGTGTTATTTTCCTTCTTCCTTGGGCTGTTCCAGCCTTCATCACTATCTTGACATTCTCAAACATGTTTAACGATAGTGTCGGAGCGATCAACACTCAAGTATTGCCTATCTTGGCTAAGGTTCTTCCTTTCCTTGACGGTGCTCTTATCCCTTGGAAAACAGACCCAACTTGGACGAAGATTGCCTTGATTATGATGCAAGGTTGGCTAGGATTCCCATACATCTACGTTTTGACTTTGGGTATCTTGCAGTCAATTCCTAACGACCTCTACGAAGCGGCTTATATCGATGGTGCCAATGCTTGGCAAAAATTCCGCAACATCACTTTCCCTATGATTTTGGCTGTTGCAGCACCAACATTGATCAGCCAATACACCTTCAACTTTAACAACTTCTCTATCATGTACCTCTTCAACGGCGGAGGTCCTGGTAGCGTTGGTGGTGGAGCCGGTTCAACTGATATCTTGATCTCATGGATTTATCGCTTGACAACAGGTACATCTCCTCAATACTCTATGGCGGCAGCTGTTACCTTGATCATCTCTATCATTGTCATCTCTATCTCTATGATCGCATTCAAGAAACTACACGCATTTGATATGGAGGACGTCTAAGATGAATAACTCAATCAAACTCAAACGTAGACTGACTCAAACCCTCACTTACCTCTACTTGATTGGTCTTTCAATCGTGATTATCTATCCACTTTTGATTACTATTATGTCAGCCTTCAAGACTGGTAACGTCGTAGCTTTTAAACTAGATGCTAACGTCGACTTTAGCTTTGCCAACTTCCAAGGGCTCTTCACTGAAACCTTGTACGGCACTTGGTACCTCAATACTTTGATCATCGCCTTGATTACAATGGCTGTTCAAACAAGTATCATCGTACTTGCTGGTTATGCCTACAGCCGTTACAACTTCTTGGCTCGTAAACAAAGTTTGGTCTTCTTCTTGATTATCCAAATGGTGCCAACTATGGCCGCTTTGACAGCCTTCTTCGTTATGGCCCTTATGTTGAATGCCCTTAACCAAAGCTGGTTCCTCATCTTCCTATATGTCGGTGGTGGTATCCCGATGAATGCTTGGTTGATGAAAGGCTACTTCGACACAGTACCGATGTCTCTTGATGAATCAGCAAAACTAGATGGTGCAGGACACTTCCGTCGCTTCTGGCAAATTGTTCTCCCACTCGTTCGCCCAATGGTTGCAGTACAAGCGCTCTGGGCCTTCATGGGACCTTTCGGAGACTATATCCTCTCTAGTTTCTTGCTTCGTGAGAAAGAATACTTTACAGTTGCCGTTGGTCTACAGACCTTTGTCAGCAATGTGAAAAACTTGAAGATTGCCTACTTCTCAGCAGGTGCTATCCTCATCGCCCTTCCAATCTGTATTCTCTTCTTCTTCCTACAAAAGAACTTTGTTTCAGGACTTACAAGTGGTGGCGACAAGGGATAATTTATCCCCGCCACCCTTTTTCATTTTATACTCTTCGAAAATCTCTTCAAACCACGTCAGCTTCGCCTTGCCGTAGATATATGTAACTGACTTCGTCAGTCTTATCTACAACCTCAAAGCAGTGCTTTGAGCAACCTGCGGCTAGCTTCCTAGTTTGCTCTTTGATTTTCATTGAGTATTAGAGCTTGTGACTATAAAACTATTCTTGAAGCAAGCAATTTGTCTCCTAGACTTGAAATAAAGCACATTTCTCTATATAATAATACTCATATAGAAAACACTTTTAGAAAGATGCCTATGCTTCCATATCCATTTTCATATTTTTCAAGTATTTGGGGATTTCGTAAGCCCCTGTCAAAACGTTTTGGACTCAACTGGTTTCAACTCCTCTTTACTAGCATTTTCCTCATCAGCTTGTCTATGGTTCCAATTGCCATTCAAAACAGCTCACAGGAAACGTATCCACTGGATACGTTTATCGATAATGTCTACACACCCCTGACAGATGAAGCGATCATGGATTTGTCGGAGAATGCGCAGATAATAGATGGAAAACTGAGCTATGCTGGAACTAAAAATCAGCAGCCTTCTCTTTTAATTGGCCCAAGCCAAAACAAAGAATTGCCAAAGGACTTGCAACTTCATTTTGATACGGAAGAACTCGTCATCAGCAAGGAAAGTAAGGAACTAACTCGCATTCGCTACCACGCGATTCAAACGGAGAGTTTCCAGAGTAAGGAAGATCTAACCCAAGCCATTTCTAAAGATTGGTACCAACAAAATCGGGTCTATATCAGTCTCTTTCTCGTTCTTGGTGCAAGCTTTCTCTTTGGATTGAATTTCTTCATTGTCTCTCTTGGAGCTAGCTTTCTCCTTTATATCACCAAAAAATCACGCCTCTTTTCATTTAGGACCTTTAAAGAGTGCTACCATTTTATCTTGAACTGTTTAGGATTACCCACTCTGATTACGCTTATTTTGGGGCTTTTTGGCCAAAATATGGCAACCCTTATCACTGTACAAAACATTCTTTTTGTTCTTTATCTGGTCACCATTTTTTACAAGACACACTTCCGTGATCCAGATTATCATAAATAGGAGATTTTTATGCCCGTTACGATTAAAGACGTGGCCAAGGCAGCAGGTGTCTCACCTTCAACTGTTACCCGCGTTATTCAAAACAAATCAACGATTAGTGATGAAACCAAAAAACGAGTTCGCAAGGCGATGAAGGAGCTCAACTACCACCCCAATCTCAATGCTCGTAGCTTGGTAAGTAGCTATACTCAAGTTATCGGCCTGGTGCTTCCTGATGACTCGGATGCCTTTTACCAAAATCCTTTCTTCCCATCTGTTCTACGAGGGATCGCCCAAGTGGCATCTGAGAACCACTATGCTATTCAGATTGCAACGGGGAAAGATGCAAAAGAGCGGCTCAAAGCTATTTCCCAGATGGTCTATGGTAAGCGTGTAGATGGTTTGATTTTCCTCTATGCCCAAGAAGAAGATCCTTTGGTTAAGCTAGTAGCAGATGAGCAATTTCCTTTCCTTATCTTAGGTAAATCTCTATCTCCCTTCATTCCGCTCGTCGATAATGACAATGTCCAGGCAGGTTTTGATGCAACAGAATATTTCATCAAAAAAGGATGCAAGCGAATTGCCTTCATCGGAGGAACCAAAAAACTTTTCGTAACACAAGATCGTCTAATGGGTTATGAGTTAGCTCTTAAACAATACCAACTTCCTATTGATCCAAATCTGACCTACTTTGCGACCGAATTTCTTGAAGATAATGGTTATCGCTTTAGTAAACTTCTCTTCGAGCATGATCCAAATATTGATGCTATTATTACTATTGATAGCCTTCTTGCTGCAGGGGTCTGTGATTACATCGCAAAACACCAACTGGATGTCCCTGTCCTCAGCTTTGACTCGGTCAACCCTAAACTGAACTTGGCAGCCTATGTGGATATCAATAGCTTAGAACTCGGGCGCGTTTCCTTTGAAACCATTCTCCAGATTATTAACGATGCCAAAAACAATAAACAGATTTGTTACCGCCAGTTGATTGGACACAAAATTATCGAAAAATAAAGACCAGCCTCAAGGCTGGTCTTTTGAGTATTATTAATTGTCTGTTTCTACGAATCGTCCTAGGATGTGGACATTTTCGGATACAGAGACAAAGGCTGTCGGATCGACCTGTTTCATGATGTGTTTAAAATCATTAAACTCTGCTCGCGTGATAACCGTAATCAAGACTGCTTTTCTCTCATGATTATAGGTTCCTTCTGCATCGTGGATCATGGTTGCTCCGCGGTGCAATTTTTTATGGATTTTTGCGATTACCTTGTCAGGATTATTGGTCACAATCATGGCCTGCATGCGTTTTTGCTTTGTAAAGACCGCATCTGTCACACGGCTCGATACAAAAATGGTGATCATAGAGTAGAGGGCGTATTTCCAACCAAAGGTCAGACCTGCTATCAGCATGATGGTTCCATTTACCAAGAAAGAAATACTGCCGACATTCTTACCCGTTTTCTTTCGAATGGTGAGACTGACGATATCTGTACCTCCGCTAGAAATATTGTTACGGAGTGCAAAACCAATCCCCAAGCCCATGACAACACCCCCAAAAAGAGCATTGATGATGGGATCCTCTGTCAAGGTCACAACTGGCACAAGCTGGATAAAGAGGGAACTCATGGATACTGTGATAAAGGTAAAGATTGTAAACTTATGCCCAATCTGATACCAAGCCAAAATCATCAACGGAAAATTGATGGCATAAAAGGTCAGCGATATCGGAATATAAAAACCAAACCAGTGATTACTCAAAGCAGAGATAATCTGTGCCAAACCCGTCGCACCACTGGAGTAAACGTGCCCTGGTTGAAAAAAGAAATTGACTGCTACTGCTGACAGAAAGCCATAAACCAGAGAAGCCGATACTTTCTCATCATATTTTTCCCGAGAGATACTTTGTAAAACTCGTAAGATTTTTATCTGATAAGCAAAGCGGCGCAGATAATAGCGCCACCGCTTAATTCGTTTTGCTTGTTTCATCTTCTTCTACTTGTAAGCTGAGTTCCTCTAGTTGTTTGAGAGCGACTGTTGATGGAGCTTGAGTCATTGGGTCTGTTGCCTTATTGTTCTTAGGAAAGGCAATGACTTCACGAATATTTTCTTCTCCTGCTAAGAGCATCACAAAACGGTCAAGACCGATAGCCAAGCCACCGTGGGGTGGGAAACCATAGTCCATGGCTTCAAGAAGGAAGCCAAACTGGTCATTTGCTTCTTCAGTTGAAAAACCAAGTGCTTTGAACATGCGTTCTTGAAGGTCTTTTTGGTTGATACGAAGACTACCACCACCAAGCTCATAACCGTTCAAGACAATATCGTAAGCAATGGCACGAACTTTAGCCAAATCACCTTCTAATTCGTGAGCTGTTTCTTCCTGTGGAAGAGTAAACGGATGGTGGGCGCTCATGTAGCGGCCTTCTTCTTCAGACCATTCAAACATTGGCCAATCAACCACCCAAAGGAAGTTAAATTTATCGTTATCAATCAAGCCCAGCTCTTTGGCGATACGGCCACGAAGGGCGCCTAGTGTTGCATTGGCCACTTCAAGCGTATCCGCCACAAAGAGAACCAAATCCTTATCTTCAAGACCAAGCGCTGCTGTCAATTCTGCTTGGATACCAGTCAAGAATTTGGCAACTGGTCCGTTTAATTCTCCCTCAACTACCTTGACCCAAGCAAGACCTTTGGCACCATACTGCTTGGCTACTTCTGTCATCTTGTCAATGTCTTTACGTGAATAGTTGTCTGCAGCCCCTTTAACGACGATTGCTTTTACTGCCGGAGCTTCTGAAAAGACTTTGAAGTCTACTCCCTTGACAACCTCTGTCAAGTCCTGAAGCAACATCTCAAAACGAGTATCAGGTTTGTCAGAACCGTAAAGAGCCATCGCGTCATCATACTTCATACGAGGAAATGGAAGAGTTACTTCGATGCCTTTTGTTTCTTTCATCACGCGCGCAATCAAGCCTTCTGTGATATCTTGGATCTCTTGCTCCGTAAGGAAAGACGTTTCCAAGTCGACCTGAGTAAACTCAGGCTGACGGTCACCACGCAAGTCCTCATCACGGAAACATTTAACGATTTGGTAGTAACGGTCAAACCCAGCATTCATCAAGAGTTGCTTAGTGATTTGTGGACTTTGAGGAAGAGCGTAGAAATGCCCTTTATTGACACGAGATGGCACCAAATAGTCACGCGCCCCTTCTGGCGTTGACTTCGAAAGGAATGGCGTTTCCACATCGATAAACTCCAACTCATCCAAGTAGTTACGGATAGAGTGGGTCACCTTGGCACGAAGCTTAAGGTTTTCTAGCATTTCTGGACGACGAAGGTCAAGGTAACGGTAACGCAAACGTGTATCGTCATTGGCCTCAATCCCATCTTTAATCTCAAAAGGTGTTGTTTTGGCTGTATTAAGCACCGTCAAAGCTGTCACGTTCAACTCAACTGCACCAGTCGGCAATTTATCATTAGCTTGCTCACGCGCAGCGACTTGTCCAGTCACCTCGATGACAAACTCACTGCGAAGACTTTCAGCTGTTGCCATGACCTCTGCAGATACTTTTTCAGGGTTGATAACCAACTGCATGATTCCTTCACGGTCACGAAGGTCGATAAAGATTAAACCACCCAAGTCACGACGACGGCCAACCCATCCTTTCAAAGTAATTTCTTGTCCGATGTGCTCCTCACGAACACGACCAGCATACATACTACGTTTCATGTTTTCTCTCCTCTTTTATTCTGTTACTATTTTACCATAAAAGCGCAGGCTCTTCATGAAAATCAGCAGAAAAGTTTGATTGTCTTTAGGAATCAAAACAAACAGACAAAAAATCCGATGAAAACGTCATCGGATTCTCTGATTATGATTCTTAACCTTTTTTACGCTTTTCAGCAATCTCAGCTGCCTTTTTAGGTAGAACAATCTCCGTTGCATAAGCCGAAGCAAAACGCAAAACACCTGCAATAGGCGCAAAGACAATTGCTAGATAGTTGTAAAAGAAATCGCCTTTAAAGGCATAGGCAAGTGCCCCGATGATAAAGAAGAGAACGACCGCCTGTATCACTGCTAATAAAATTACTCGTTTCATGTGACCTCCTGACTCTATTATAGCATGAGTATCATCAAAAAGCCGATTAAATTATTCAAAGCGTGGAGAGAAATGCTGTAAAGAAGACCTTTTCGACTCACATAAGCCAGACCCAAACTCAATCCCAGACTAGCATAAACTAAAAACTGTTGTAAAGTCCCTGGAAAATGAATCAAGGCAAAAAGCACACTCGATACGAGGAGAAACAGAGCTGTCTGTTTGCCGTTGTTCTGCTTAGGAAAGAGATAGCGCGCTAACATCCCTCTAAAGATGAGTTCTTCCGTCAGAGGAGCAAAGACTACCACCATAAAGAAACCAAATACAGGCTGTGCGACTGTCAGTTGAGATACGATTTGTTGATTGACTGACGGATCTTCTGGCAAAAAGAACTGGGCTATAATCGCCACTAGCAAAACCAGAGTTGGCAACCAAATATAACTATTAAAAACCGTCGTCTGGATGCTAACCTTTTCTGTCTGATACCATCTGTAAACTCCATAAACATAGGCCCCTGACAGGGCGACATAAAGTGGCAAGACTCCAAAGATTGAAGCCCCTAGGTCAAGCGCTGATAAAGCCATACTCTGAACCAGACCATAGCCAAAGAAAAAGGATAGAACAGCTAGCAAAAACCAGCCAAGATTTTTAAGTAAGTTCATAAAAGACTCCTATTTGAAATAACGTTTTGTTTTACGCAACTGTGCAACATTCGTGTACAAATGGATGACAACTGCTACCAGCAGAGCAACCAACTGTACTTGTCCTAATACCATAGATAGAATTACTAAGACAATATAGATACCAGGAATGAGGAGTTGATTGACCTTGAACAAGATCAAGTAAGCTTCTTCCATCTCGGCCTGTTTTTCTCCCTCATCATAAGTGTCAAGGTAGTCCAAAACTTCCTTGGGTGTGGCCATAACAGAAAGTTTATAGTTACGAATCTTGCTAGTGATTTTGAGGCAGTAAACACCCGACAAAATACTTACAACTATCAAAAGTAAGGATGTTGCTGATATGCCAAATCTTCCTAAGTCTAAAAGCATACAGAATAGCATACTAATTTGAGAAACATTCCAAGCTACCGTACCATAATCCAAGAAACGATACATAGCAAGATAGTCTTGCTCATTTCCTTCATCCTCTTCTTCTCGTTGATAATTCTGATAAGCCTGATGACTTTTTCTAGTGAAATAAAATGTTAGGATTGCCGTAATCAGCCCTAGACCAAAAAAGATTGAGAACAAGACAGGGATTACTTGCTCTTGGCTAATACCTAAAGGTTTAACTCCAAGAGCTCCGGCAAGTATTCCTAATAAAGCTCCTATAATAAAAAGTTTCAGTGCAAAAATTATGTGATTCTTTTCCATATTTTAACCTCTTTCTAAAACAAGCCAGACAACCATTGACCAAAGTCTTTCCCTGATTCAAAAATAGCTGTCAAACCTTCTGCTCCAAGCGTTACCAAAAGCAAACACACAACTACTAAGAGAATAGCTTGGTTTCTTGCTTTTTTTGCTCCATCTCCCAAGGGTTCATTCCCAAGCCAACCTGCTAGATAAGCATAGAGAGTCACGGTTATAATCCCAATCTCCGTCGAAGAGAGAAACAACAAGACTGTCATCAAACGAACAATGTTGGCTTGAATGTTAAAATAGTTTCCTAAACCTGCACAAACACCTGCAAGTGCTTTGTTCTCAGTATCGACTTGAAAACCTGCTAAAAATTCTTTCATAACTTTTCTCCTTTTACGAGCTCTTTAAATTTTATTTTTTTCTCTACCCATCTAAAGACTAATAGTAGCACTATATTATTCCAGAAGAGGTACTTGCCTTCTACGATCGTAAACCAACCAAATAGGCTTCCAATCATAGCCAAAAGATTTACGATAAACACAACTATAGATAGATAATAAATCACTTTATACTTGTTCATCACTCATCCTCCTCTAAACGAAAGACCGACTCGACCGGCTCATGGAATATCTGAGCAATCTTCAGGGCAATGACGATGGATGGCGTGTACTCATCCCGCTCAAGCAAGCTGATGGTTTGCCTGGACACGCCAGCTAGTTTGGCCAGCTCTGTTTGATTCAGGCCATCGCGAGCCCGAAGCTCTTTTAGACGATTTTTTAGCATGTCTTTTTTCTCCTTTGTTCTTATCTTGATTTCATTGTAACATATCTTTTTATTTTTGACAAGCATATTTGTCAAAAAGTTTATGATTTTTGTCATTTTGCAAAAGAAAAAGGTCAGGAATGTTTTCCTGACCAGTTTATCTGTCATTAAAATCCTAGTTTTTCAAAGATTTCTGAAAAATTTTGATTGATAGCATCAAGTGACACTTGAACTTCTTCTCGAGTTTGGTTGTTCTTAACTGTCACTTGTCCGCTTTCGACTTCGCTCTCTCCTAGCGTGATGAGAGTCTTAGCCGCAAAGACATCGGCTGACTTGAACTGAGCTTTGAGTTTACGGTTGAGGTAATCACGCTCTGCTTTGAAACCTTGTTGGCGAAGAGCCTGTACCAACTCCAGAGCCTTGACATTTGCCCCTTGACCCAAGACTGCGATATAGACATCTAGGGCATTCTCGATAGGGAGAGACACTCCTTGCTTTTCAAGAATGAGAAGCAGACGTTCTACACCAAGACCAAATCCAAATCCAGCAGTCTCAGGACCACCAAAGTAGGCAACCAAACCATCGTAGCGACCACCCGCACAGACTGTCAAGTCATTGCCCTCAATCTCAGTGATAAACTCGAAAATGGTGTGATTGTAGTAGTCCAAACCACGTACCATATTGGTATCGATGATATAGTCTACACCCAGATTTTCCAACATCTGACGCACAGCATCAAAATGAGCTTGGCTTTCTGCATCAAGGAAGTCCAAGATAGAAGGTGCATTCTCCACTGCCACCTTGTCTTCTTTTTCCTTAGAGTCCAAGACACGGAGAGGATTCTCCTCCAAGCGACGTTGGCTATCCTTAGACAAGGTCTCCTTGAGCGGTGTCAAATAATCGATCAAGGCCTGACGGTAAGCCGCACGACTCTCAGGATTTCCAAGAGTGTTAAGATGCAATTTGACACCTTGGATACCGATTTCTTTCAAGAAATGAGCTGCCATAGCGATGGTTTCCACATCGGTAGCTGGATTGCTAGAGCCAAAACACTCAACACCAATCTGGTGGAATTGGCGTAAACGCCCTGCCTGTGGACGCTCATAACGGAACATAGGGCCCATGTAATAGAACTTACTTGGCTTTTGCACTTCTGGTGCGAAGAGTTTATTTTCCACATAAGAGCGGACAACGGGCGCAGTTCCTTCTGGACGGAGGGTAATATGGCGGTCACCCTTGTCGTAGAAATCGTACATTTCCTTGGTTACGATATCCGTTGTATCTCCGACAGAGCGACTGATAACCTCGTAATGCTCAAAAATAGGCGTGCGCACTTCTGCATAGTTATAGCGCTTGAAAATTTCACGGGCAAAGCCCTCAACGTACTGCCATTTGGCAGATTCAGCAGGCAAGATATCCTGCGTTCCTTTTGGTTTTTGTAATTTCATAGGGAATCCTCTTTAAACTTAATAGTCTTATTTTACCATAAATAGAGGGATTAAAACAGTGAGAGGAGAAAATCGCAAGAGAGTCTTTTCAGAAAATTCATCAAAAACTTGCCAAATTGTCAGAATTATGAGAAAATAGAGGATATTTATCACGTGGAGGGACTGTTATGAGAGACGATATCAAAATCAATGACCGAGCTTTGGCCTTACAAGACCAAATTATCGAAAAACTAGAGAAGGTTTTTGATACAGATGTGGAATTGGATGTTTACAATCTAGGACTGATTTATGAAATCAATCTAGATGAAACGGGTCTCTGCAAGATTGTCATGACTTTCACTGATACTGCCTGCGATTGTGCCGAAAGCTTGCCTATCGAAATCGTCGCAGGTCTGAAACAAATCGAGGGTATCGAAGATGTCAAGGTTGAAGTTACCTGGTCTCCTGCATGGAAGATCACACGAATCAGTCGCTACGGCCGTATTGCCCTTGGACTGCCACCTCGTTAATGAGGCAAATCACTTTTGAAGATAAAAAGAAGCAAGCCGAAGATGGCTTGCTTTTTGATACTCAATGAAAATCAAAGAGCAAACTAGGAAACTAGCCGCAGGCTGTACTTGAGTACGGCAAGGCGACGTTGACGTGGTTTGAAGAGATTTTCGAAGAGTATGAGTTTACTTTTTACCTGACTTGTCCATATTCCAGAAGTCTGTCACGGCTCCGCGTGAAGCAGATGATACGATGTGAGCATATTTACCGAGGACACCACGGCTGTAAAGTGGTGGTAAGGTTGTTTCTGCCTTGCGTTTTTCAAGTTCTTCTTCGGATACGGCCATGGAAATTTCTTTGGTATCTTGGTCAACCGTAACGATGTCACCTGTACGAAGGTAGGCAATCGGTCCACCATCCTGAGCTTCAGGAGCGATATGTCCAACAACCAGACCATAAGTACCACCAGAGAAGCGTCCGTCTGTCAAGAGGGCAACCTTGTCTCCTTGGCCTTTACCAACGATCATGGATGAAAGCGACAGCATCTCAGGCATACCAGGACCACCCTTAGGTCCAACGAAACGAACAACGACAACATCGCCATCAACGATTTCATCTGTCAAGACAGCCTGGATAGCATCTTCTTCTGAGTCAAAGACCTTAGCTGGTCCAACGTGGCGACGCACTTTCACACCTGATACTTTAGCAACCGCACCGTCAGGGGCAAGGTTCCCGTTCAAGATGATAAGCGGACCGTCTGCACGTTTTGGATTTTCAAGTGGCATAATGACTTTTTGGCCTGGTGTAAGGTCTGCAAAGTCAGCCAAGTTTTCAGCGACTGTCTTACCAGTACATGTGATGCGGTCGCCATGAAGGAAACCATTCGCCAAGAGGTATTTCATAACCGCAGGGACACCACCGACTTCGTAGAGGTCTTGGAAGACATACTGACCAGAAGGTTTCAAGTCGGCCAAGTGAGGCACACGTTCTTGGATTGTATTGAAGTCTTCAAGTGACAAGTCAACATTGGCAGCATGGGCAATGGCAAGCAAGTGAAGAGTGGCATTTGTAGAACCACCGAGAGCCATAGTTACAGTGATGGCATCTTCAAAGGCTTCACGAGTCAAGATATCTGATGGTTTGAGACCAAGTTCCAGCATCTTAACAACAGCACGTCCTGCTGCTTCGATATCTTCTTTCTTGTCAGCTGATTCAGCTGGGTGAGAGGATGATCCTGGCAAACTCATCCCTAGAACTTCGATAGCAGTCGCCATGGTATTAGCCGTGTACATACCACCACAGCCACCAGGGCCAGGGCAGGCATTGCATTCGAGACGCTTCACGTCCTCAGCTGTCATGTCACCGTGGTTCCATTTTCCGATTCCTTCAAATACCGAAACCAAGTCAATGTCTTTGCCATCAAGATTTCCGGGTGCAATGGTTCCACCATAAGCGAAAATAGCTGGAATATCCATATTAGCAATGGCAATCATAGAACCAGGCATGTTCTTATCACAGCCACCGATAGCAACAAAGGCATCCACATTGTGACCACCCATCGCCGCCTCGATGGAGTCCGCGATGATATCACGAGATGTCAAAGAGAAGCGCATACCAGGCGTTCCCATGGCAATCCCGTCCGCTACGGTAATAGTACCAAACTGAACAGGCCAAGCACCTGCCGATTTAACACCTTCTTTCGCCAATTTCCCAAAATCATGCAAGTGAATGTTACATGGTGTATTTTCCGCCCAAGTCGAAATCACTCCCACAATCGGTGTTTCAAAGTCCTTATCTGTCATACCAGTGGCACGAAGCATGGCACGGTTTGGTGATTTAACCATGCTGTCATAAATGCTACTGCGGTGACGTTTATCTAATTCAGTCATTTGTTCCCTCCCGTTTCAGTTTTTACTATTATAGCACATTTTAAAGGCAATGAACAGAAGGAAATTCTTGAATTTTCAGAAAATTTCGATTACTAGCTTCTAATTTTTTCATCTTTTTTTGTCAAGTAACTTTACTTTACAAAAAAAATGTGTTATCCTAGTATGGTTGATGAAAATCAGTAGATTGAATCGAATTTAAATACCTAAAGGAGAAAAGAAAATGGCAGTACCTGCACGTCGCACGTCAAAAGCGAAGAAAAACAAACGTCGTACACACTACAAAGTAACAGCTCCATCTGTAAACTTTGACGAAACTACTGGAGATTACTCACGTTCTCACCGTGTATCACTTAAAGGATACTACAAAGGACGTAAAATCGCTAAAGCTGCATCAGCTGAATAATAGAAGGGAGATACCATGCGCGTAAATATTACACTTGAACACAAAGAATCTGGTGAACGCTTGTACCTTACTTCTAAAAACAAACGTAACACTCCAGACCGTCTTCAATTGAAGAAATACTCACCAAAACTTCGCAAACACGTTGTGTTTACAGAAGTTAAGTAAGCATTCAATACGAATCAATACATAAGAAAAACGCTGATTTCAAGCGTTTTTTCTTTTTGTTAATTTCAGTACATTGCAATATAAATCATTCGAATCACTACCTTTTTCACTACCTTTTTAGAAATAAGAATAATGATTCGGATATTTAAAAAAGAGGAACTTTAGTGTGAAGCTCCTCTTTTTTATTTGTTCTTTTACTTATAAATCGTATGACCTGGTTTGAGAGAGAAGTATTTCACTATATATTAAAATCATTTTATTAAAGGATTTTGTAAGACTACTATACCTTAAAAATTTGAAATTTTTTTACTATGATTAATTGAAAAAGGGAAATATACATCCTATCATACATTAATTAATCTCAAATAACAAATCTGCCCTCTAATTATCTATTCTTCATCAGTTTACTTCACTTCAATATTTCCTTAGAATAAATAGATATTTTCATTTTCTAATATCACTTTAATACTACTTAATTCTTTTTCAATTTTATATTTACTATCTTCTTTAAAATCATAAAGCGATACTGATCTATTCACATAACTACATAATAGCAATCTGACAACAAAATATCTATCCAAGCTGAAATTACTTCTAGTTCCATCTTCTCCAAGCTTCATAAATTCTTCATACATGTTTTCATCAAACGGTTTAAATATTGAGTCCCACATCCATTTAATAAATTCTTCAGAAATAAAATGGGACACCTTTGAATCTTTAGATAACTCACACAAAAATTCTGATTGTCTTAAATCTTCGATGTTTTCTTCCAAATATTGTCTATTAATAGATTTTTTCCATATTTTAAATTCTTCAATCTTCATTACTTCTTTACCCGATCGTTCTGAATAAGCTAAACAGAAAGTCAATACTAAAATAATATCCTCAAATTTCATAAACATCAAAAGATAGTCTAAAGCATTATTATCCATCAAATATTCGGTAGATTCTCCACTCAATAAAATATTTTTACTACGATTAATTCGTTCATTCTTGAGATATTCTGGCATGTACTTATCACTCATCATTTTTGAGAATGAATTAATAAAATCGCTATCTTTATACTTCCTATCAATAGTCCGTGTGAATAGAATTGAAAAAATAGATGAAAAATACTTGCTGTTTTTTCCTTTTTTATCAATTTTCTCCAAAACATTCAATAAATTTTTCAAATCTTTAAGATCTTTCAACTGATTTAAAAAGTTAATATCTTCTACTTTTTCTATCATTACTAAATATATTCTATAAATACAATAATTTCTTTTTATATTATCTTGATCTGATTTATGAACTCGAGACGGCAATCGAACACCTTTTGTATCTTCATTACAGATTTTCCAAAATATCTCTTGATAATCTTCGTTCTCATAAAAGTCATTTTCTATATCAAGCAATTTCCAGAAATCTGTTATTGCAAGATTTAGAATTTCTGTAGGCATTACCTTTAAATGATTCAAGGTATTCCACTTGTATATATAATACCAGTAAATAATGTTTAGATTTCTTTCATGAAAAATAGCATGAATTATATATCTTATTTTTTTATTTTCTTCAGTTTTATAATACTTCTTTATTCTTTTTATTAAAACGTCTATTTTTTTTGATTCACAATTAAATGCCAGATTATAGAACTGATGTAATTCTTCCTCATCTGAACTAACTTCTGCACCTCTATTTATAATGTAATCAATTCCTCTTTCAATTTTAAATTGTAAATCATCCTCTAATCCTACTATAGTTTTAAAGCTAAAAATGTTATTGAATAGTTTTTTAAAAGACTGTTCAATTTCTTTTCCTATTTTTATTTTTTCATATAAATCAGTAGTCTTATATAAATAACTTTGTGAAAAGGCTTTACTAGATAATGCTACTGATTCTATCAAAAGCGCTGTACAATAAGTTGAAACGACTACAAAGCCAGAAATCCAAATCACTTTGATATATTCGATATTTTCATTCATACTCTTAAATACATTATTAAATATTCCGATATTGAATTCTAACTTTGAACAGATAACAATTATTGGAAAACCAGCTATTAGCCAAAATAGAAGGCTAACAGGAAGTTCATTAAATCTTTTTAACCAGAAATTATCATGGAATTTTAATTTTTTAATATTATAACCTAAATAGAAATTATCTTTATTATCTATATCAACTGTCTGTTTCTCTAGAAAATTTGATATAAATATCATTATTGATACTAAACCAGCTGACATCAAAAACATGTCTTTGCCAGTTAATTGAATCGAAATATTTCCCATTATTAAGCTCGAAAATAACACTATCATCCAAATCGAAATATTTTTTATTGGATGTATTACAATTTCAATAATAAAGAAAAATAACTCTAAAATTTTTCTTAAACAAAATTTTAGTACAACTAATAATTTATCAATTAAAATATCCATCTTACTTTACTATCCCCCTAAAGAACTATTATATTTGCCATTAATATTAAATGAGCATTCTTAAAAAAACAAAAACTACTATTTATAAGTCTTATAAGTCTGAGAAACAAGCACCTTTATTATATCATAACAAACATATATTTTTTGCATTAAATCTACAAACTCATAAAACTGTAACTATTATTCTTAGGTTTCCGAAAAATAAGTATTGTTCGGAAAGTTAATAAAATTTTTGGACTTGAACTAAGAACACTATAATATGACTGGAAACTGCCAAAATCAGTTGCTTTAAAACGATAATTGATACGATTATATCAATATTTCAAATCTTTTTGCAAAGTACTTTTTATAGGTTTACACTTAAAATAATTGTTGAGTTATATAGAAACCTTTTAGATAAAGACTGAGTGCTTTTAGAGTATAATATAGTTATGTAGAGTTAAAAAGAATTGAGGAAAGTAATATTGGCTAAATCTCACATATCAGAATTATTACCAACTAAGTATAGAAAACGTCATCAATTAATGCTATATTTGTATGATATACTAGTTGATATGTTGGTTAAAGCTGATAAATATCAATTATCAAGCCTATCTTTTAGATTTACTAAAGAGATAGATGGTGAAATTGACTTATTTGATGAACTAGATAGGCAAAAAGATTTAGATATTTCTGAATATGTATATATACCTCACATCTTTTTTTCAATTTTACGTGATTTAAATTACTATCTATTTGAATCTCTGAGTTGTATAGAGAGAGGAAAAGTTACTGTTGCATTTTCTCTCGCTAGGAAACCTTTTCAAGATAATTTATTTTATTTAAGTTGGATATTGGTTCAACCACATGATTTTTTAGAAAAAATACAATATGGATCCCCTAGGGAATATGACGTAAGTAATTTGAAGGGTAAAAAAGAATTTGTTATTGACCTATTTTTAAAAGCAAAAGAATCGATTCAGTCTGAAAATGATTTTTTGGATTTTAGTAAAGAATTACTTGATCCTGAATTACTATATGACATTATATATAATCGAAAGGGAGAAAATAGTTTAACAAGTGTATTTGATCAATCTATTCATTTGGTGACAAAGAATAAAAATTATCCTACAGAAAAGCGAAATCTTAATTTTATATTTTCCGATGATAAGATTTGGGATGATTTTTGGCATTTGTTCTATGAGAAAACACCCTACATTCTAATTTATTTAGTAGAAGTAGCTATTGCTATATTCGAGAAATATTTTGATATTGATTCCGAAATAGTTATCCTTAACCGGTATATTAGAAATTTAAAGATAATTTTTGCTTTATCTGGAGAAGAAAATAAAGAATTAGAAAGTATTTTTGATTTACTATTTAGTAGTGATAATCTTAGCATGTTTTGTGAAGAGTGTAGAAAACCATATGAGTTCAATACTATTTTAGTAGAGGAATTAAAAGAAGACTATCTGTATACTTGCCAAAACTGTGGCTTGATAGAGCGATTAGGCCAATATTTTGTGAGTGATGAATTACTGAGTAATAAAAGAAAGATTCTGATTGATAACTCGAATGATGAGAATTGGAAGCTGGTCTAATACAATTAAAAGGTAGTGCCGACATAAAAATCATAGTTTAGAAAGTTGTGAAGATTTTTGAAAAGCAATCAGAAAGGATAATATGAAATTTAAAGATTACACTTGGGATAAAGAGTTTGAAATAAAAGGATATTTTTCAGAACGTTCCGATGATATAGTTAGAAAGGATAACTTGAGCGGTATTTTACATTATTCTCCTAGTGAAATTGTATTAGAATTATTTGGTGGATTTGAGGAGGAATCAGGCATTTCATTCGGTTTTGGTAAGAGTTTGGAAAAGATATATGGCTTCTCCAGTAATGGTAATATTTTAATTTTAAATACTTATGGTGAACCAATGGTACATTCCTCATCTCCTGGATTTCCGATAACTAGATATAGAGTAAAAAATTTTAAAATTTACAGTGTATTTTATAATGAGCTCGGAAATTTTGATTATAGTTCTGAGGCCTTTAAAGATTTAATTAATGAATTAGATTCTGAAAAAATCAAGGAATATAAATTTAGCTTTGAACATATTGAGGAATGGATTGAAAAATCATTGGTAACTGTTAAATATAGAGAAAATCAAACTATTTTTGAAAGTGCAGTAAGTGAATATCAACCAACAAAAGTGTTAATAAGATCACTAAGAATGAACTTTGAAGATGTGGCAATACTCCATTCTTCATATACAACTACGTCATTTACCAGTGATTATTTTATTAAACTTACTTCAGCTGATTTGAATATAAGATATTTTGATGAATTTTATCAAGCTTCACATAAGTTTAAGGAATTTATTGAGATTTTATCAAGTATACCATTGTCTTTTACTAATATTGAATTTCTTGTTCTTTATAAAATGATAGATGGTAAGCGTATGCCACTTATAAAAGGTAAATTCTTTGTTCAGCATTCTAGAAAATCCCAAAAATGGAAATCGTATTCTCAGCAAGATATTTCTTTGAGGACATTAGAAGATAATTTTGAACATATTTTAAATCATTGGTTTGATAAATCTGAGGAACTTGAATTTATAGTGAGACAATTTTCAAAAAATCTTCATGGTGATTTATACTTGGAAGATCAGTTGGTTGATGCTATTAGAAATTTAGAAGTTTACTCTAGGAATTTTAAGAATTTTAAAATTCCGAAATGTTTATCTGATGTTGAAGAAAAAGCTAGACAATCTTTGTTTGACTTTATAAACACACATCTTTTAGAAGAAGTGAGAAGAAAATTTAGAAATAAATTGAAATTTAATCAAAAAGAGCCTAATCTTTCCGAACGTTTAAAAAATTTATTCGATTCAATTGATGAGCTTAATCTGTCTAAAATTTTTTCGAATCGTGAGAGAGAACAACTAATAATAAAATTAATTCAAACACGGAATTACTATACTCATGGGAATTCGAAAGATAACTATCCAGAAATGATAACAGATATCAGTGAGATGTATGAAACAAAGTTGCTTCTTCAAGAAGTTTTGAGATACTATATTTATCAAGAATTGGATATGAAATATAAATATAAAAATTTCTAAAAGCCAAGCCATTAGCTCAATGTTTTCTGTTTTTAATTATAAATACAAAACTAAAATCCTTGGAGAAGATATTCATCTAACTTTTAGGATGTTTTAATGAAAATTGGAACAATTGACACAGTTTTTGCGACTTTGGTCGCTTATAAATATGGCTACAAACTGACAGGGGCAGTTACCTAAAAATGTTAATCAATACGATTATATCAACATTCTCATTTCCATTAATGTTTGACAAAAGATTTTGTGGAAAATCTAGATGTTGTTTTCTACTCTAATTATTTTTCTAAAACTGGGGAAAAACTGATATAATAAGCTTTGTGGTGCATTATATTAATACTTACAGAACCGAACTATTCCCCTATTTAAAAAATATTGATTCAAATTTTATGAAATTAAAAAGTAGATATCGTTCTGAAAATCCTTGATATTACGCTGTTTTTAATCCAACTGAAACCCATACTTTCCAAACCAGGTTTTAAGTTTAATAGAGTACTTTTAGAAAATCTAGATAATGTATGAATCTCTACCTTTTTTAGACTGTTATAAAGTATGTCAGAATAAGCTTTGTAAGAGTAGAAGTTAATTTTTACAGAAGTGAAGTAAGCATACCTAACTCAAAACGCCTTACTGGGCGTTTTTTGCTTTATTTACTGGCAGTCTTTAGCTTTTCAGGAGAGATTTATGGCGTATTATCTTTGGATGTTTCCTCTACTTTTTATCTTTCACGATATGGAAGAAATTATCGGTCTTGTCCCTTGGATCCGTCTCAACGAAACCTTGCTTGCCCAAAAGGCGCCAACTATTCTCAAAATCCACAAGGAAATGACAACAGAGGGATTTGCCCTTGCTGTTTTTGAAGAATTTTTCCTTGTCTTATCCATCACTTTATTAGCGTATTTTACTCAATCTAGAGTTCTTGAACTAGTTTGGCTAGGGGGATTTGTGGCCTTTGCACTTCATCTCTTGCTCCATATCGGACAATCAATCCTTCTTCGCAAGTATATCCCTGCTCTGATTACTTCTACCATTTGTTTTCCTGTCAGTGCTTATTTGATTACAGACATTGTACATTTATGGCGAGTTTCGACCAGCGAATTTTTCCTATTTTCACTGGTCGGTTCAGGCATCGTCGTCATCAATCTCCTCTTTGCTCTCTGGCTTGGGAGAAAGTATTCCACCTGGCTTGTTCACAAAAACGAATAAAATCCCCTGCAAATCTACATTGCAGAGGATTTATTTTTATTCTTGTACTTCTTTCTGAGCAGCCTTTCCTTGGTCTAGAAGGGCTTGGACGATTTTCTCATCGCGGAGTTTAACAGAATCGTTGATCATTTCTGCGGATTTGACGATGGTTGTTTCTAGTTGAGCACGTTTCTGACGTCCCAACTCAATGGCAGCAACGATACCTTGGTTTTGAGCGACTAGACTTTCAGCAAGTTTGGTGACGGATTCAACAGCTACTGTTGGACTTTGGGCAATTCGTTCCATCTGCGGAATCACTTCCTTGCTGGTTTCAGCTAGCATCTGAAGGGCGGCATTGTTGGCATTGACAATGGCATCTGCCACGACACCTGATTTCATCGATTGTTGCAAAATACCAAGTTGAGCAATCGAAAGCTTCATGGTTGGAATGGTATTGCGACGAAGCATGCCCAATTTTTGGCGCATGTCCGATGAAACTTTGACGAGATTACGCATTTGTGGAGTCGTCGTCCAAGCTACGTAAAGGCGACTAACATACTCTGTATGTTGTTGTTCCAGTGTATTGACCACTTCAGCCATACGAGCTAATTCTTGGGACTTGGTTTGATATTCTACCGTACTTGAATCTAGTTGGTCAACTTGAGCCTTCAGTTCTGCAGCACGATTGCCAGCTTCTGTCTGGCTTGCTTCTATAAAGGAAATAACTCCCACTAGATTTTCAATGGATTTGGTATTGTCCTCAATCAGCATTTCAGCAGAAACAATATTTCGCGCCAGCACATCTTCTTGCTTGACCACAGCAGCAGCCATGCCATCTAGCTTTTGCTCAACTGTTTTTGAGTCAAAATAAAATTCTTGCAGACTGTTCTGGCTCTTTTTAAACAATTTTTGCAAAAAGTTTGGCTTTTCTTCCAACTCTGCAATTTCAGCATTCTTATATTTGGCTACAAAACCTTGGAGCTCACGGTTGGTATTTTTCAGCAGGTCATCCACCTGAGGAATTTGCAGTTTCTTCTGCTCGGTCAAAATACGGTTAACCGTACCATTGACACCTTCCACCGCTGATTGACCAAAGTCCAAGAGAGCATTTTGGTCTGTGACAAACTGATCCACCAACTGAGGGACGCGCGCCTTGATTTGCTCTTGTTGCTCAGGACTTAGCTTTTCAAGAAAGGTGATCGTCTGGGCTGAGCCTGTATTGGTCTCGATGATTTCGGTTGTCTTGTCCACTTTGGCCACTGTATTATTAGCAATCTGATCAATATCAAAATTAAATTCTGTCATGGTTACTCCTTTGTGTCTACCCTATTCTTTGCGATCTTTTCCTAAGATACGCAGGCTAATATCAAAATCGCGCATATCTGTTTCATTGAGCTCTCTCAAAACTTGGTCTAGTTCAAGGTCAAATTGTTCGATAGCTGCTTTAGCTTGTTCCAAGCGTTCTTCCGCCCGATTATAATTTTTTGGATTTGCCTTAATCTTTAAATAGCCCTCTAAAATTGTTTGGAATTTCTCCATTTTTAAACTATGGATGGCTGTCAGCTCTTCTTTGGCTCCAACATCCGATGACTCGATTTTGTCAAGAATCGCTTGATGGTCCGCAGCAATATTTGCCAAGGTCTGAGACAATTCAGGCGCCAATTCTTCGGGCTCCTTGTTTTCGATGTCTACCAGACTCTCTCTTTCTAGTCGCTCTAGCTGGACGTCTATGGTCGCCCTTACTGAGCGAACCTTTTTATCAATGCGACTATAAACAGCTTCGTCAATATAAGATTTTAAACGATTAGCCTCTTGATGAATTTCTTGAAGTTCAATCAAGACCTGGTTAGCTAGGCTTTTATAGGCTGCTGAGCCTTTCTCAGACAAGGTCTCTTCTAACTGCTGGATATCTTTATCAGCCTGACGAATCCGCGCTTTTAAAAGCTCAATCTGATCTTCCAAAGAACGATCCTTCAAAAGAGGATAACGCCAACGCTTATAGGCTAGATAAGCCCCGAAACCTATCAAACCACAAATTGCCAAAGGCAGAGCTACCTGAACCAAGAGACCCAGCAAAAACAAGCCACCCCAGAAATAAAGGCATCCTTTCAATAATACATTACCCGATTTCATAAACATTCCTTATCTTAAGTTTATAAATCTATTTTAGCACAAAAGCTGAAAATGAGGGCGGAAAAGTCAACTAAAACACGGATTTCTTTACACTATAGCTAGAAAGATTCTCAGTGAATAAAAGCACTCCTTTTGACATTGCCCAAACCCAGAAATCAACATTTTAAGACAAAGCAAAAAGCCCACTGTTGTAGGCTTTCTGTAAGATATTTCTTAAAATTAAAGCATTTTGTTGTAGAATTCAACGACAAGTGCTTCGTTGATTTCTGGGTTGATTTCGTCGCGTTCTGGCAAGCGAGTCAATGAACCTTCCAATTTCTCAGCATCGAATGATACGAATGCTGGACGTCCAAGAGTAGCTTCTACTGCTTCAAGGATTGCTGGAACTTTCAATGATTTTTCACGAACTGAGATCACTTGACCTGGAGTTACACGGTATGATGGGATATCAACGCGTTTTCCGTCCACAAGGATGTGACCGTGGTTTACGAATTGACGAGCTTGACGACGAGTAGTCGCAAGGCCAAGACGGTAAACAACGTTATCCAAACGACGTTCCAAAAGAAGCATGAAGTTGAAACCTAGGATTCCGCCTTTGATCTTAGTAGCTTGTACGAACAAGTTACGGAATTGTTTTTCACCTACACCGTAAGTGAAACGAAGTTTTTGTTTTTCAGCCAATTGCAAACCGTATTCTGACAATTTAGAACGGTTGTTTGGTCCGTGTTGTCCTGGTACGTAGTTACGACGTGCCAATTCTTTACCTGTACCTGTAAGTGAAAGGCCAAGGCGACGAGCTTGTTTCCAAGATGGTCCTGTATAACGTGACATATGTATGTCCTCCTGATATAAATAATATTTGGCGGAAATAGTCACTTAGAAAGCCCTGATTCGTGCAGATGCCCTTCGCCTAAACAGCCAAGGTTACTTGTCATAAGACACCTGTTGACGAGCTTCATGCTTTCCTGCTGCTATTTCACACAAAGGCTATTGTACCATGAAAAGCTAGATTTGTAAAGGGATTTTACGGCTTTATTTCAAATTGAGGCTGAATGTAAACTTGCTTCCTAAGCCATATTGACTTTCTGCTGTGATTTCGCCACCAAGCTGATGGGCTAGTTCGCGTGCAATCGCAAGTCCTAATCCATGCCCACCTGTCTTCATATTGCGCGAAGTTTCCACACGATAAAGTCGTTTAAAGATCTTTTCCAAATCCTCAGGAAGGATCCCCTGACCCTCGTCTTTCACACTGATTGTCAGCTCTTGTTCTGTTAATTGGGCAAGAACCTCGATTCTGGTTCCTGGTTCTGAATATTTAAAGGCATTGTTTAACAAATTAACCAAAATGCGAGAAAGTTTGTCAGAATGGCTCTTGATTTTCGCCGACTCAGGTGATACTTGAATGTAAACATCTCGCTCCTCTTGTTCAATCTGGAGTTGAAATTCACTCATTGACTCAATCAACAGCTGATCTAAAAAGACCTCTTCGACTTCTTCATCAGCAGTATCTTGAGGTTGGGTGTTAAGAGTCAGAACATCCAATTCCTCCACTAGCTTGTTTAGACGCTCGGTTTGCCGACCAATCGTGGTTAAGTAGTGGAGCCGTTCCTCTTCCTTAATCACTCCATCTAGAATTCCCTCCACAGTAACCTGAATGGAGGTAATGGGAGTTTTAATATCGTGAGAGAGCTGCGCAATCATCATTCTCTTTTCTTGCTCGCTCTCATCAAGTGATTGAAAGGTAGCCTGCAAATTGTGGGACATGTCATTAAAAGCCTGACCTAGCTCTTGAAATTCTAATGGGCCTTTGGTTTCAATTTCTGTGCTGAAATCTTTGCTGGCTATATCCTGAGCTTGTTTTTTCAAATGTTTCAGAGAAGAGAACACAGGCGACAAAAGAAAGATGCTCACTGCAGCGCCAATGAAACTAGCAATCATGGTCATTCCAACTAGAAAGTAAACTTCACTTTTCTCGATCAACATTCGTTGGACTGCCCAGAAAACGACCAAAATCGTTAGTAGAGTCGACACTAGATACCCCACTAAAATATAGTTTTTTAATTTCATTTTCTACCTCTTGGTCTTTCCATCTTATAGCCCAAACCCCAGACAGTTTTGATAGCAGGAGCATTTGAATTTGTATACTTGGTCAACTCTTGCCTCAAAGCATGGATATGAACATTGAGTGTATTGGTATCATCCACATAGTCCTCTTGCCATACCTTCTCGTAAAGTTCCGTCTTTGAAAAGACTCTCTCAGGATTGCTGGCTAATATCCATAGAAGTTCAAAGGATTTTACTGTCAATTCCAAAGGTTGATCCCCAATGCGAACCTCATGAGTCACATGGTTGATTACCAAGTCACCAAACTCGATCTGTTCTGTCTCTCCTCCACGGCTAAGGCGACGCAAGATATTATTCACTCTTAAAACCAATTCGCGTGGGCTAAAGGGTTTGACTATAAAATCATCTGCCCCCAAGCTTAAGCCATAAATTTTATCCTGTTCGCTTGTCTTAGCAGTTGTAAAGAGGAAAGGTTGATCAGGAGCGATATACTGAACTTCACTGATAAAATCATAACCGTCCATATTGGGCATCATAATATCTGTGATAATGAGGTCGATAGATTTTTTTCTGAAAAGCTCTAATCCCTCCTTACCATCATGGGCGACCAAAACATCGTAACCTGCCTGTATAAGATAGCGGTTTTGAATATCTAGAATATCTATCTCATCATCAACCAGCAAAATTGTCTTTTTCATCTGACACTCCTTCGATAAAAACAGTGTTATACTTGCTTTAGTATAACACTATTTTCTCTAATGTTTAAGTGATTTGAATCTTAATCTTCCCGTTTGGTTGTCAAACCCAAAAGTCCAACAAGACCTGCCAAGGCTAGACCAAAGATACCAAGCCCAGCTGTAGCTGTTTTAGCTTCCCCAGTATTTGGTAACATCGCTTTATCATCTTTTTTCATCATATTAGCCATTGGGCTAGAAGCTGGTTGATCTACTTTCATATCTGACATATGGTGATTTGTACCCATCATACCCTCAGTCGTACCTGTAGAGCCTGTTTCAGAAGGCTTCGTATTCATCTGACCTTGTTGAGATGGTATTGTCGCCATTTCTTTTCCACGAAGTCGAATCATTACTTGACGAGTAGCAATCAGATTGGTCAAATCAGGTTTGCCATCTTTAGATCCATAGACTTTAACAGTAGCTAGGTATGTATGTGTTCCGTTAGCTCGAAGTTGATCTAGAAGAGCTTGTCCTTCTTTGCCAACCGTATTGCCATTCAAATCCACTTCGTAGAAATATTGGCCTTTAGCCAAGCCTTCAAGTGGCAATAGGGCAGGATTTTTAGCTGTTCCGTTGTCGGACCATGGGGCTTTGTCTGAGGCTTTTAACAAGAGGCGAGTCAACATACCATCTCCACCAAAAGCTTCGTACGGAATAACTTGGTTGACACCAGCCAAGAAAGGTCCAGGAACCTTAGCCTTATCAAGGTAGCTAGCTGGAACATCAATCATGTCTTTGACATTGTTAACAACAGACTCTTTAACCTGATTTGGTGTGGTCAAACCATTCAAATTAACAGTCAAATCTTTAGTCGCTACCAGATTAGTCAAGTCAGGCTTGCCGTCTTTCGCACCGTACACCTTGATAGTAGCTTTATAGCTTTGAGTACCATTTTGTTTCAAGAGGTCAAGCAGCTCTTTATCTGATTTTCCTTGGGTGCCTGCCAAGTCTACTTCATAGAAGTAAAGACCTTTGCCCAATTTCTCTACTGGTGGGAGAGCAGGATTTTTAGCTGTTCCGTTGTCTGACCATGGAGCCTTATCGGATGCTTTCAAGATAAGACGAGTTAACATGCCGTCTCCAGCGAAGAATTCATATGGAATGACTTGATTGACACCAGCTGTAAATGGTCCTGGGAAGTTAGCCTTGTCCAAGTAAGTGGCTGGGACATCTACTGTATCTTTGGTATTGTCAGCCACACCTTTTTGGACTTCAGCTGGAGTGGTCAAGCCATTCAAATTAACAGTCAAATCTTTAGTTGCTACGAGGTTAGTTAAGTCAGGCTTGCCGTCTTTCGCACCGTACACCTTGATAGTAGCTTTATAGCTTTGAGTACCATTTTGTTTCAAGAGATCAAGCAACTCTTTGTCAGATTTGCCTTGGGTTCCGGCCAAGTCTACTTCGTAGAAGTAAAGGCCTTTGCCCAATTTCTCTACCGGTGGGAGAGCGGGATTTTTAGCTGTTCCGTTGTCTGACCATGGAGCCTTGTCGGATGCTTTCAAGATAAGACGAGTCAACATGCCGTCACCAGCGAAGAATTCGTATGGAATGACTTGGTTGACACCAGCTGTAAATGGACCTGGGAAATTGGCTTTGTCAAGGTAGCTAGCCGGAACATCTACTGTATCTTTGGTGTTGTCAGCCACGCCTTTTTGCACTTCAGCTGGGGTGGTCGCTGGTTGCGCTTCACTGGCTTCACGGTCTTGTCCAGAAACTGTAGACGCAGGACTTTCCACAGGTTTAACTGCATCTTCTGTTTGTTTCTTAGAGTCAGGTTGTGCTTGTACTTCTTCTTTTGGCGCTACTGCAGGCTCTTTAGCAGTTGCATCCTCTTTTTCTGAAGAGCTTGTAGTATCCAAGCTTGCTTTAGGTGCTGAGTCTGCTTGTTCTGAAGGAAGAGCTACATCGACTGCTTTTTTGAGAACCTCTGCTGGTAAGTCGCTTTTTTCACTCACCGAAGCAGCGTCTGGCACGACTTGGGCAGGAGTCGGATTGACGACATCAGCGCGTGCAGAACTTGGTTGACCGACTAGGACAAAGAAGCCACTAGCCACAACAACTGAAGCAACACCGACACTGAGACGGCGAATAGACCAACGAGTATATCTCTGATTTGGATTGAATTTCATAGGATTCTCCTTAGAGTTTTCTTTTTTTGATGACTCTAGTATAATCTCCTAAAATTAAAAAGGATTAAGAAAAAGTTAAAATTTTTCTTAAATCCCTCTTATAAAATACTTATATTGACTCGTTAATTATTGGAAAGAGAGTATCCCTTCCTCTTCTACTCAGTCAGCTCTGCCAAGGTATCCAAATGTTGGTTATTAATGACGGCCATGATGTAGGCATCTGCCTGCAAGAGGTCATTGGGTCCGAATTGGACATCCAGAGGAGCATTTTCGTAGGCACGAAAACCAAGTATGTTGAGGTTGTATCGCCCACGCAAATCCAACTGACTGAGGCTTTTACCTACCCATGATTGGGGGATTTTCATCTCGACAATCGATACATTCTTGTCCAGCTGAAAGACGTCTACGCTGTTATGAAAGAGGATGGTCTGTGCCAATGAGCGTCCCATTTCAAACTCTGGTGAGATGACTGCGTCTGCGCCAATTTTTTCTAGAACCTTTTTAGCTGTATGACTTTTGACCTTGGCAATAACAGTCGGCACTCCTAGACTCTTGCAGTGCATAACCGCGAGAACACTGGACTCCAGATTTTCACCCGTTGCGACAACTACGGTATCACAGGTGTCAATCCCCGCTGATAGAAGGAGTTCTTCATCCGTGATATCTCCAACTACCCCACGCGCCAGCACAGGTTCAAATTGATTAATGCGTTCCTCGTGGTCATCAATAGCAATTATATTCATGTCATGCTTGGCTAGGGCAGCCAAAACACTGCTCCCAAAAATTCCCAAGCCTAAAATTCCAATTGTCCGATCTGACATCGTTCTTCCTTTCTTATCCGATAGTGATATCTGCTTTCATATAGTGAATCGTATCTTTCTTGTCTGGCTGATATTCCGCTAC
Organism: Streptococcus oralis; assembly: GCF_024399415.1. Classification (NCBI taxonomy): domain Bacteria; kingdom Bacillati; phylum Bacillota; class Bacilli; order Lactobacillales; family Streptococcaceae; genus Streptococcus; species Streptococcus oralis. The sequence goes on along the minus strand of NZ_CP029257.1, from coordinate 85,756 downwards.
ACTGACCAGTAGTGTCAAGGGACCAATACGGCCGATAAACATCAACAACATAACGATGCTGAGGGCTATCTTGCCTAGATCTGGTGTTAAATTTGCCGTCACCCCAACTGTCGCAAGGGCTGAAATGGTCTCAAACATGAGGTAAATAAAACGCGGATTTCCCTCTGCTGTTATCCCTAGCAGGATCAAGCCCAGCAAGAAGGTCAGCAAGAAGATAATAAAGACACTGAAAGATTTTTGCACGGTTCGGGGTTCAATAGTCCTCCGAGCCACATTGGCATGAGGCAAGCCCAATAGTTCGCTACGGGCAAAGACCAACAAAACAAAGAAGGTCGTAATCTTGAGCCCCCCTGCTGTCCCTCCAGGTGCCCCGCCCAGAAACATCTGCAAGATGTAGATCAGCAAGGTAACTGGTCGAGCCTGAGTGTAGTCAATGGAAGCAAAACCTGCCGTTCTCATGCTGACGGTCTGAAAGAAACTAACCAGCAATTTCTCTGGAGCGCTGAGATTTCCAATCGTTCCAGGATTGTTCCACTCGATGAACAAAGTCGATACGGTTCCAAAGAGCAAAATTCCCGCCGTTAAAAAGAGAACCAGCTTGGTATGAAAGCGAAGACGGCGTTTTTTCTTCTTCCCAAACTGGGTCGCTAGGTCAAACCAGACCATAAATCCTAGACCACCCGTGATAATCAAACCTGCAATCACTAGATTGATCAAGGGGTCCGTTTGAAAGGCTACCAAACTCGTACTCCCAAAATTATCAAATCCAGCATTGCAAAAAGCTGAAACAGCCAAAAAGATAGAGGTTAAAATCCCTCGTCCCCAGCCAAATTCAGGAATAAAGCGGAAACTCAAGAGAAAGGCTCCGAGCCCTTCCACTAGAAACGTCGTCAGAAAGATTGAACGGATGAAATCCTTTAGAGACTGGGTTTCTCCATAACTGAAACTTTCTTGAATAGTCTCACGACCACGAAGACTGAGCTTTTGCTTGCCTTGGATATAAAAGATTCCGATAAAGGTCATGAGACCCAAACCGCCAATCTGGATCAAGAGCATACAGATCAACTGGCCCCAGATATTATAAGTCGAAGCCACTGGCAGAGTGAAAAGCCCTGTCACACAGACCATGGACACGGTCGTAAAGAGATGGTCAAAGTAGGTCGCTTGTGACGTTTCTGCTTGCACAAAGGGGAGACTTAAAAGGAGAGAACCCAAGAAGATTACTAGGGCAAAACTTAAAAAGATGCGACGGGCTGGCGACAAGCGTCCCAGTATCGTCTTGATTTTTTCCAAAAAAGATTTGAATAACATAACTACATTCTACCATAAAAACAGTCAGAACACTCACATGTGGTGCACAATGGCAAGACAGAGTTCGAGTGCCTTATCAAAAGCTTCTGAGCCCCAGTCACGACTGTCGTAGTTGTCCAGATCCGCTAAGGAATCTGCAGTAAAGAGCAATTCTCCCCAGACAACACCACGTAGCTGAGCCACTGCCGCAAGAGCCGAGCACTCCATTTCCACAACAGCGCAGCCTTCTTCCTTGCGATAGGCAACCTTTTCAGCCGTCTCTCGGTAAAAACCATCTGTCGTCCAGGTCATAACTTCCTCATAAGGAATGCCTCTTTGCTCCAAAACTTGCTCAATGGCAGAGACAGCCTCAATCTGCATCTCCATATAACGAGAAGGCGCTACATAATGGTAGCTGGTCCCCTCATCTCGCAGAGCGCGAACAGGGACGAGAAAGGCATTTTCCTCTATATCGGCTAGGACGCCACAGGTTCCAGTGGAAATGATTTGCTCCACACCATAGCCAATCAACCAATCCATAAACTGGGCAGCTGGGGCAGAACCCACGGGCGCCTGGGTTAGACAAATCGTCTCACCCTTGTAGTTGATGACATAGACTGGATAAGCCTTGGTGGCAGAAACGAACTCACCAACACAGTCCGCTCCTGCTTCCTGAGCGTAGCGGTCAATCTCTTCCTCCAAAAATGCATAGATGCACTTTTTTGGCAACTTTAAGTCCAATCCCTCATGTGTTGGCATAAGGACCGCCTGGGGATTGTCATCAAACTCCAAAATGGGAATCGCATGTTTCTGAATCATAGCCCACCTCCTCTAATTTTGTACTATTGTATCAAAAGCTGACGAAGTGTCAAGGAGTTGTCTTTAGCAAGCCAGAAAACTCCTCTTCCATACATTTAAGAAATCGTTGCTCTGCTGGAGAGGTCGGTTTCTGTTTTAGTAAAGTGATTGAGAACTATCACCAAAATAGCAAATTCAACAATAAAAAAGCACGAATCTGCATCAGGCAATATATACCCTTTTATATTATCTTGTGCAAGAAGCCAAACCAATAGAATCTAGCCTCCATTTTGTCTAGGCCTACTCTATTTCCACAAAGCACCCAAAATCTGTTTTTCTAATAAGTCTAGGTCCTCTTCCTTTATTTCTCCGTTGTCGCTAACGATATAAAGTTGAGCGAAGTAAGCCAACAATGGACCAACACAAATACGAACCATTTGAGGAATCGTTATCTCTGGATTTACACGTGGATCTGCTAGCAATTCCTTATGAAGCACTCGAAGTTTATCTTGAATAGCATTCCAGATAAAAATCTGTTCATTTTTTAGTTTCTTATTTGAAAAACTCTCCTGCAGAATGATTTTCATCAAAGCACGATTTTTTTTGAGATAGCTCATACGATCGTGGACGAGATAACGAACCCTCTCTTCTGTCGTTTCAAAAGCTAAGAGTTCCTCAAAAAAACTACCGAAAATGCTTGGGACTACAGGATGTAAAATAGCCGTCAGTAGATCATCCTTCGTCTTAAAATACTTAAACAAAGTTGCCTGGCTTAGTCCAGCACGCTCAGCTATGTGAAGAGTTGAGGTCCCATGGTAACTCCTGGTTGATATGAGATCCACTGCTGCCTGCATGATTTTTTTCTTTCCTTGAGGGTAATTCGCTTCTTCTAAGTAATCTTCAAACGATTCAAAAACAGTCTTATCCATCTAATCTTCACACCTTTTTAGCATTATTTATGTTGATTTCTAAACTTTACGATAACGACGCAATCCAACAATATTGAGAATTGTTAAAATGATCAAGAAAATCATTAAAACACCAAGATTTGACAAAATATCACCAAGATTGTGCCCGTAAAGAATAATCTGGCTTATTGCATCACCAGAATAGGTTAATGGCAAAAATTTCCCCACAGTTAGAGCCCATTCTCCCATGGATGACAATGGAATAATTCCTGAGAAAAAAAGTTGGGGCATAATCACGAGAGGAATAAATTGCATCATTTGGAATTCTGATTTTGCTAGAGTAGACAAGAGAATTCCAAAAGCTAGTGCTACAAGAGCCAGTACCACATTAACTATTATAACATTTAAAATACTTCCTACAACTTCTACATCTAGTAGCCAAATTGCTGCTAAAACGACAACTGCCGTTTGAAAAATCGCAATAATACCGTAAGACAACATATAGCCATAGACGATTTCAGATCGTTTCACTGGTGTTGCTAACAAACGTTCTAGTGTTCCACTGGTGCGCTCTTTCAAAAGCGCCATACCTGAAATCAAAAAGACAAAGAAGAAAACTACAAAACCTATCAAAACCGGAATCATACTGGTAAAGAAGCTTGTATTTTCATCTCCATACTGGTAAGACTCCTTGATTTCTGGTGTTTTTGCGTCCGAGTCCAATTGTGGAAGAGCTTGTTTAACACGAGATACTAACTGATCGGTGCCTTCACTGGCGATACTCGTTCGTAACACTTGTCGTATCATAGATGTTTTGGAGGCGTCTGTGTTTGCGTAGTCGACCTGGTACTCACCGTCTTTATAAGAAATCACAGCATCGACTTTTTCATTTGCTAGCGCTTCTTTGGCTTGATCTAAGCCTTGATAAGTCTCGACGTCCACATGATCGAGCTCATCCATTTTCGTTACCAAACCAGTTGGTAGATCCTGTGTTGCTAACTTGACATTCACGGTTGTACTAGCTGAAAACATGAGGTTCATCAACCACATGATAAAAACAGGTGCTATAAACATCAGGGCTAGAGTTCGTTTGTCACGAAGTAATTCTTTGATGACTTTTTTTGCAATCGCTATTGTTCTCATTTTACTCACCTTCTGCTTTTAAAAATACTTCTTCAATACTTGAAACTTGATAACTTTCTTTTAAGTGTTGCGGTGTATCAAAAGCAATGATTTTTCCGCCTAATAATAAGCCGACCTTATCCGCCAACTCTGCTTCATCCATAACATGGGTAGTAACTAATATCCCTACCCCATTGTCTCTAAGCGCGAATAATTCTTTCCAGATTTTCTTTCGAAGAGAAGGGTCAATTCCAACTGTCGGTTCGTCCAAAATCAAGAGTTGAGGATTTCCTAAAAGCGCGATAGCCAGTGACAAACGCCGTTTCATTCCTCCAGAATAACCAGATACCGCCTTGTTTAAGTAGTCTGTCAGATCTACTACTTGAGCTATATAAGCAATTTCCGCCTTTAGGTCTTTTTTAGAAAGCCCCTTTAGCTGACCAAAAAATTCCAGATTTTCTTGGCCTGACAAGGTCTCGTATAAAGCATCTGATTGGGCCATATAGCCAATATCTCCTAAAATATGGCGATTGGGCATAGTATGACCCAATACCAAAGCAACCCCTCCGTCAGCTTTTTCCATCCCTAACATGGTCTTAATCATAGTTGATTTACCAGCACCAGACGGACCAATTAAACCTATAATTTCTCCCGGCTGCAATTCAAAGCTGATATGATTCAAAACCATTTGACGACCAAAAGACTTATCTAAATCTTGTAAATGTAGTAATGTTTTCATTTACTTCCTCCTTGGTGAGTGATTGCTCACTTACTAAATATAAACCTATTATAGTGAGTGCTTACTCACTTGTCAAGAGAAAAATCTGAATTCTTTAAAAAATAAAGCACCAGACATTATTATCTGATGCTTATAATGGATAGCTATTGCTTTTAGAGCTGTTTCTAAATCTCTTCTCGATACTCCGAAATGGTCTTTCCTGTCCACTTTTTAAAGGCCTATTCTTCCTCTACTCTTCTCAGCCAATCCAACCATCGTCATTGCTATCGCAACTCTAATGACCTTGGCGATGGAAATTCATTTTACTCATTTTTATATGAAACAGACTAAGAAATTTTCAAGACCTAATTGGGAGTTGTTTTAGCTACAATCCATCTCTCAAACACAAAAACTCTCCCTTCTCTTTCGAGAAAGGAGATTCTTTTTTATCCTTGTCCGCCAGGGGCTGGACCACCACCTTGAGGGCCTCCATTTGGTCCTCCGCCTCCAGGCATAGAGTTGACGATTTCCGTTTGTTTTTCGCCGTTGAGATAGATATCTCCACCTGTGTAGGTCGCAGTTCCATCAAAGTCAAAACCTGTTTGACCAGTCATTTTAATGGTTCCGCCTGTAACTGTGATATTACCGTTCGAGTCGATTGGATCTGTGTCTCCTTGGCCGACTTCTACTGTCAGGCTCCCACCGTTCATGGTGAAGAAGATTTCACTCTGTTGGGCGTTTTTATTAGCTGCGTTGACTCCATCATCTGTCGAATAGATGCTAATGTCCCCACCGTTGATAGTGATGGACTTACCTTCAAGTCCTTCTGTCGAATTCTTGACGGTGTAGGTACCACTATCGATAACCAGGTCTCCAGAAGCGTGGATGCCATCATCTCCTGCTGTGACGGTGATGTTGTTGTTGGATAGGTACATGGTCCCGACTGAAGTATCCTCATCATTATCAACTTTGACACCATCTTCCTTGACATCGATGGTCATGGTCGTACCAGTGATGTTGAGTTCATCATTGACATTAAAGGCATCGCCAACTGCTGTGATGTTATAGGTGCCACCCGTGATGTGGAGAGTGTCATTAGCCTTGATCCCGTTGTTCTTCTTGCCATCTACATTGAGAGTTCCTTTCCCGTTGATGGTCAAATCCACCTTAGAAAAGAGAGCTGCGTCTGCTTTTTCGTCGCTGTTAGAGCTTGAGTCAGAGAGACTGTTGGTGGTTCCCTCTGCTAGAGTCAAGTAGACATGGCCAGCTGATGTCGCAGATATCGCTGCATTAGTATTGGTCATAGTCGCACCTTTTAAGACTAGGTGAACATCTGCCGACTTATCTGCCTCGACCTTGATCTGCACTCCGTCAGACTGACCTGAAATCACATAGGTTCCAGAGTTTGTGATGGTCACTGTTGATTCAGAGACTGTCACCCCATCTCCAGAGACGTTTGCAGATGAGCCAGATAACTCAATCTTAGAAGCTGTGCTTTCATCATAAGAAGTATCATAGTCCTTCTCTGTAAAATAGGATGATTGGTTTGTCTTTGTTGCAGTTGTTGTGGCACTATTTGTCGTTGCATTGGTATTGGATGTAGTTGTTGACTGGGCACATGCTGCCATCAGCACCATTGCCGTTAAACTCGTTACGAGTAGGGTCCATTTTTTTGATTTCATGCCTTTTTCCTCTCCTTCGTATGATATAGCTAGACAGTCTACAGAAGATTCCTGAAACAAAACTAAAACTTTTCTGAAAGTTTCCTTAAATTCAGTTTCAGTTAAGTTTCGCTTAATAAAACTTTTAGAAATGTCCTCTAGACTTGTTCCAAGCAAGTTTACCTTGTTTAATCTATGATTTATCTAAAGGAGAAATTGCTTATGAAACCCCTAGAAACAAGCTTTGAACGGATCGAAACCAAGTACCTGGTCTCTAAAACAGACCTACAGGATTTAATAGAAGATTTGAAAGACTACCTCGTCGAGGACGACTATCCGACTTCGACCATTTCCAATATCTACTTTGATACAGAAGATTTTCAGCTCATCCAAGAATCCTTGCAGGATCAGCATAAGAAGGAAAAAATCCGTATGCGGACCTATCTCGCGCAACCAAGCGCTGACAGCCCCGTCTTTCTAGAAATCAAGTCCAAAGATGATACCGGTGTCGGTCATAAGCACCGCGTCCTAGCTCAGTCAGATACCATCACCCAGCTCATCACTAAGGGGTGGGGAGGAAGCCTGATCAAAGATAGCTTTCTGGTAGCAGAGGTACAAAAGCTACGCCAACGCTACAGTGAGGTTCTCAAACCATGTATCTATATCTCTTATGACCGTTTTTCACTAAAAGAAAAAAAGAAAATTCAAGGATTCCCCTACCAGAAAATTCGTGTCACTCTTGACCAAAACCTGATCTATCGTGATAAACAGGTCTGCCTATTTGCTGACAAAAATGGCCTGCCTCTCTTAGAAGACGACCTGGTCATCATGGAAATCAAGGCACCTGGTGACAAACCGCAATGGCTACAGGATATCCTTGATAAATATGGGCTGGTAGAGCAAAAATTCTCAAAATACTCCTGCGCCTACCATAAATCACAAGGACTGGCCTATGCCCCACAACCCATCGGAGAAAGTGCAGGTAACGCTTATGTCTAACCTTTTTAACTCTATTTTCAACGACGCAACCGCCACTGCTGACCCACTCCAACTCCTACTCGCCCTTGTTGTCAGCCTTTTTCTAGGACTAGCACTCAGCTGGGCCTACAAGCAACGGACTCTTTACACACGGGAATTTGTCATCAGTTTGACCCTTTTACCTTGTTTGATGACGCTGGTTATCTTCCTCGTCAATGGCAGTCTCGGAACGTCGATTGCAGTAGCAGGGACCTTTAGTCTCATTCGTTTCCGTTCTGCAACGAGTGGCTCTCGTGAGCTAATCGCTATCTTTCTAGCCATGATCATCGGTCTGGCGGCAGGGACAGGCTACCTTTTCTTAGCCGTACTCTTCACGGGCTTTATCCTAGGTATTTGGCTCCTTTTGGAAAAACAACAAAGCAAGAGCAATCACCAACGTCGTAGACTCTTGACCATCACCCTTCCCAATAAAGAAGACCGCCTGGATACTATCCAGGTTGCGCTGGATCAATTTTGCACTGAGTCTGACCTTATCTCAGTAGATACTAGCAATGCTGGTGAATCCTTGCAAACCGTCTACGAAGTCGACCTCCATCCTCAAGTAGACGACTTCCAACTGACAAGTTACCTGACAAGCAAGATATCTCAGTGCGATGTTTCCTTGACCAAGAAAGCCAAAAAGAAGAAAAATCTATAAGACTAAGATAAAGATTATAAAAAGAACAGCCCAAGCTGTTCTTTTTAGTTTTCTTTTACTGGGATTTCCTTGATGACACGCGCAGGATTGCCAGCTAGAACAACATTGTCTCCGAAGGACTTGGTGATCACGGCCCCTGCTCCAGCAACGACATTATTTCCCAGTGTCACTCCAGGAAGGACAATGACGCCACCTCCAGCCCAGAAATTATCTCCAATGGTGATGGGCTTCCCGTATTCAACCCCTGAATTGCGTTCATGTGGATCCAGTGGATGGAGTGGGGTTAAAAACTGACAGTTGGGGCCAAGCATGGCGTTGTCTCCGATGCGAATCGGACAAACATCCAGCATGGTCAAGTTCCAATTAGAATAAAAATTTTCCCCTAGATGGATATTGACACCGTAGTCCACCACCAAGCGTGGATTGATATAAAGATTTTGCCCAGTTGAGCCAAACCAAGTCTTGATGATTTCGGATCCCTTCAAGGGATCTTCTTCCTTGTTAAAGGCAGCTTGTTTTTGGCGAGAAGCCTGCGCCAAGGTCCGTAATTCAGGGTCCGACGGACGGTAAGGCTCCCCTGCTATCATTTTCTGGTATTCGCTAGCCATCTTATCACCTCACACTTACTTTGGACTCATCATATCAAAAAGCCTTTGAAAGGTCAAGAATAGCCTACTTTCTAAACTCTCAAAACCAATCCCCTCCCAAGTCAAAACAACTTGCTTGACAAAAGCTTGACTTCATGGTTTAATATACCCCATAAGGGTATATGTGGAGGTGCCTATGTTTCACTTATTATTTACAAAGATTGACAGTATTTCTACCAGCGAGTTAGAAGCCAAACTCAGAGAACCAATTCAGCTACTAGATGTTCGGACGCCTATGGAATTCCGTAGAGGCCATATCAAAAATGCAAAAAATGTTCCTTTAACGGAAATCGGATCTTACACACCTGCGACAAAAGAAACACTTTATGTCATTTGTCACTCTGGTGTGCGAAGTAAACTTGCTGCGAAAAAGCTTAAGAAAAAAGGCTATGATGTCATCAATGTACGAGGCGGTATGAGCGCTTGGACAGGCAAGGTCATCTAGAAGTATCAAATGGGCTACGCAGCCTTGAACCTTATCGAGGGTCTGAGCGACAATATCCAATGGTACCAGCTCGAAGACGAACTAGCTAAAGGAAAGAAATTCCTAGACGTACGGACAAGTGCCGAATTCCAAAGTGGCCGACTCAAAGTCGACACCACCCACATTCCTCTAAACGAACTACGGGAACGCTTGGATGAACTAGACAAGAACCAAGCTTACATCGTTAGCTGCCACAGTGGTTTGCGCAGCTATATTACAGAGCGTATCCTCTAGTGGCAGGATTTACCGTCCAAAACCTTGATGGCGCTTATTCACAATATAAAATAGCTAATCCAGAAGGAGTCAAATATGGAAACGAGTATCAGCATGGCTGACTTTTATGAAAAATACCTAAATGAAAATCTAAACCTTATCGATGTACGTGAAGTGCATGAATTTCAAGCAGGACATGCACCAGGTGCCAAAAATCTTCCGTTAAGTACCTTGGAGCAAGGTTACAAAGAACTCAAACCCGACCAGGAATACCATGTCATCTGTCAAGGTGGAGTACGCTCTGCATCTGCTTGTGAATTTCTAAGCGCCCAAGGCCTCACCGTTATCAATGTAGAAGGTGGTATGAATGCTTGGCCCGGTCAAGTAGAATAATGAAAAAACCGATTAAGAAACTTAATCGGTTTTTTCATTTCTGCAACCCGCTGATATAGAGCTCGTAGCCCGTCGCTTCAATAAAACAAAGCAAATTGATAGTATCTAAAAAGAGGTTTTCTCATTGGTATTTGGGGGAACTCATCCGTTCGTCCGTCATGATTTCTTTATCGAAATAGACTTAAATACCTTTGTCTGCGTTGTTTATCAATAGCAAATTAGTTTATTTCCGTTTAATCAGGTATCGGATGGCCTTTTCTAGGCGTTTCTTTTGAGCTTCGGGATCGTCTAGTGGTTGGTTGATACAGCCTGTGAGATTTTCAGTAATGATCATCTCAATCACGCGCTCAACGCTAGATTTCACTGCTGTCAACTGCGTAACAATATCTGCGCAGTCACGATCTTCTTCAATCATCTTTTGAATCCCACGCAACTGGCCCTCTGAACGTTTCAGGCGTGTTATGTACTTTGAGTTTGTCATTGATTTATCCTTGGTCACTTTTTCTTCATTATATCTCGAATAAGGGGCTTTGTCAAAATTCACTTCCTGTCTGTATTTGTGGGAGGCAACCTTTTCTCTGTATCAGAAAGAAAAGATTGGTGAGCATGAAAATGGAAAAGAAACTCTGTCCTCCTTGAAGCTCGATGGGAAATAAAGTTTCCCATTAACCAACTGACCTTTATGCGTATATCTTGGACAAATTGGACAAAAAGGCTAGGATCACTATCCCATAGACTATAACTAGAGCCAGCCCAAATCCGATACCAAACCACTTGTAAAACTTGTCCATTCCGCTGTAACGTTCGACATAGGCCCTGGTCGGCTTGTCTGGATCATACCAGACCGTCAGCTCCGAATGAAGGGGGAAATGGGTCTGCATCAAGCGTTTGAAGGAAACAAAGGAGTTGCTGTAGCGAGTGATCGAAGGCGCTAGCATATCTTCTCTTGTATAGTCCTTTAAAAATTTAGTAGTCCCCCATGGAGTCGTGACCGTTTTGAACATAAAATACTGCAAAGTTTTCTTATAAGAAATCCCATCCACCGTGTATTCGACGATAGGTGGATACCCCTCACGAAAACGGCTATAGCCGATAACCGTTCCCTGTACGGATGACTTGGCAAGGCGGACCAACTTCTGATCCCGAAGATAGAGATAGAGAAAGGTCCCACATACAAACACAAAAGATAGGAAGATGACGATTGTCCCAACTATCAAACCAATCACTTCTTTATTCATATGAACTCCTCCTGTTATTTTATACAGTAAAGTCCCAAAACTAGCTCCTCCAGCAAGGACATCGAAGCCCTTGAGTCTACTCTTCGGATTTTTCTTTTGACTGTTTTTCTCTCAAATCTTTCACAGATTTTGATATGATATCTCTCACCTGTTCGTCAGTAAGTCCTGGAATCTGGTAATAGGGATTATTGGACTCGCTTTTTGACGGCTTTGTTCCTGAACTTTCGGTTTTAGAACTTTGTTCAGTCGAAGACGAGGATTTCGACTCTGAGGAACTGGATTCTTTGGTCTTAGAGGAACTGGACGACTCAGACTCAGAAGGCTTGGACGTTTCAGACGTTTTAGAATCAACCTTAGGTGGCTTGTTTACTTGGTTGTTCGGCTGTTTCACAGGTTTATAGAATATCCCAAAAGACAACAGCAAGGCTATCAAGATCCCAATACCAGCCAAGGTTCTTTTATTGGCTTCAGCCGAGGGAACCTTTACTCCCTTTGTACTGAGTTTTTTCCATTCTGGATGCTCTTTTTCTATAGCTTTTTTCTGCCTCCTAAGAGGACCAAGTAGAAAATGATTAAAAGGCACAATCGTTACCATAGCCACCGTTACAAGCGGGACATAATTGGAATGACTTGATACCAGTAGAACATCGAGTATAGCGAGAAGAATGAAGAGGAAACGCCCCACAAACTTACGAACTTGATGCTCTTTTTTGATTTGCAAATATCTCTCTTGTGACATTATCATTCCCTCTTTTCTATTTCTTCCCTAAATATTACTTTCCCCTGTTCATACTTTCGCACAGCTAAGAGCCAGCGGATTGGGTTGTTTTGGAATAAGAAAAGGTACAACAAGGCAGGAAAGAGACCTGCTAAAGGCGAGAAAAAGATTTGTATATCAAATGCCTCTTGCTTATTGAATGAGTCAATAGTGCCCGGAATTGCAGCAGCAAATATTACTATAGTAGTCATAAAAACTAGTAGCATGACAATCATAAAAGCCAACATTTTCGCAAACGTCGCTTTTTTCTCACTAAAATTTTCCCAGAACAAATTTGAATAAACTGCTTCTTTAAACTCTTTCTTTGTTGCTCCTTGGACTCGTTTCACTCCTTTATATAAGGCGACTTCCATCATCCATATAAATCCAAATAGGATAAAGGAAAGACAAAGAATAAAAATAGGAACCATCCCACTATTATAACGAAGGCCTGAGAAAATTGGTATTGCAACAAATCCTCCGAGTAAACCTAACAAAGAGAATATAGCAATTAAAGGAGCAATCCCCCTATTCGATCTCCTAGCCCCTTCTGTATTTAACAAGGCACTCTTATCTGCTACAAGAGCCTCTTTTGTTCGCGTATTATAGTAAACGGCCTTATCACCGCTCTGTCCAATAAAAATTATTTTTCTCATATAAAATCACCACAGTTTTCACTAATCACTATAATCAGAAACTTCAATTTTATCATAGGTTGTTGATAAAACATCGCCAACCACTGGTAATGGTAATAGCGTTTCTCTCGTGTTTCTAGTTCTTCTCTTCCCTAAATAATACTTTCCCCTGCTTGTATTTTCGTACGGCTAAGAGCCAGCGGATTGGATTGTTTTGAAATAGTAGAAGAACCACGCTAATTGGGACGATCGTTGCTCCGATTGGCACCATGAACATCGACGGTTCAAACCATTCATGTTCATAGTAGGGAATGAAGGTCCCAGGTATGGCAAAGAACACAACAATAACAAAAACAAATAGAAGAACGAGGATAACAAATAGATACAAGATGATTTTATCGACTGTTGGTTCCTTATCTGGAGACTTTTTCCAAAATTTACTACTTTCAACTGCTTCTTTAAACTGCTCTTCACTTGCTGGGACAAGCGACTTGGCCCCACTGTAGAACAGTTTTTCAAATCCATAAACACTTCCGATAAAAACGAAAAGGATTGCGGCTAGATGGATCGGAATCATCCACTCACTCAATCTAAAGGGCGCTATCAAGGAACGAATCCAAATACTGATGATAGCAACTAGCAAGAAAGCAAAGAAGAGAACCCAAGGCCACTTGGATTTCTTTGAACTGATGGCGCCTTCACTATCTGGCAAGTTGCTATATTCTGTCGCTAAAGCCTCTCTCGTCTTTGTATTGTAGTAGACGGATTGCTGGTTTCCTTGGCCTATATAAATGATTTTTCTCATCTTACATTTCTCCCTCTTTCCCTCGGCTACCGTCCTGTAATGTCTCCATCAGCTCCTTGAACAGTCGTTTGCGTGTTTTCATCCGAAATTCATAGATCATATAAACAAGCGAAAATATCCCTAACATATAAATAATCAAGAACTGAAAATCGGAGTAGCTAAAATAGCGATAGATGGAAAACACAATCATGAGGAAACAAAAAATCTCAACTAGGACAGTCCATCTAGATTTTCTCCTAAGTGTTTTGATATTAGCTTTTGTCAACCGGACTTTTTTAAATCTATCTGTCTTCATGTTGCGTCGGGTAGATTTGGCAAGGAGAATGGTCCCGAAAACTAAAAACAGAGACATCAGGATAAAGAAAATCAGATTGAAAGGGGAGGAGACATCTCCAAAGGTTTGGTTGAGCAACTTTGACAGCCGTTGCAAGGAATGGATTGCAATAGGGGCTGCAATGGCTAAATAATTCATGCCTTGTTTTACACCGTAGAATACTTGATTCTTCAGATCATAATAGATAAAATAGTCCTCCAGAGGGCCCATACTGATTAAATTTTTTACACTTGTGTCCATCTTATTTCTCGTCTCCTAAACTCAATACGGATGTTCAAACAAAGTTCTACTTTCTCTTAAAAGCATCGTGACAACGATTGCCAGCATTCTAGCCGATTTTCGGCGTTTGCCTTCCTAGAGAAAGAAAAGTTTATTAGTATTATAGCATGAACCCCCAGAAAAGGGAAAATATCCCCAGCAGATGCCTTTGCCAGAGCCAAGAAAGCTTTCGTCATTCCATAAAAAAGCGAACAAGTCCGCATTCTAAAAACAGAATGTGAACTTATCCGCCTTTTTCTATGTATATGATGCGTTTTCCTCATCTCATCGTTCCAAGCGAATACGGGTCACAATCCCGTCTGGGTCTACAAGATCCAACTCACTCGAATTTAGCCATTTGATCGGTGCTTCTAGCTCTCGTGCTTGCTGAACGATGTCTAGGAGCTCTTCCTTGCTTTCGACCTCAAGGACATAGTAGGCCAAGCCTGGCAAGCCTTGCTCACGCGGAGCTAGCCCTTTTCCAGCCCATTCGTTGACAGCCAGGTGGTGATGGTACTGACCAGCCGCTATCCAACTAGCACTAGGAATGCTAAATTTATCCTCTAGCCCTAACACCTTTTGATAGAACTGACTTGCTGCGTGACTATCCTTCACCGATAGATGGATATGCCCCATTCTCGTCCCTTCAGCTAGGATAAAGGGATCCACCTTTTCTCCTAACTCATAGATGTCCTGTGCCGCAAGGGCTTCGGTCACACCGATAATGCGGCCGTCTTCTCGAATATCCCATGACGAAACTGGCTTATCACGGTAAAGTTCAATGCCATTTCCTTCCAAATCCTCTAGATAAATAGCCTCACTGTATCCATGATCTGCACCCCCGACCAGAGGAATCCGCAAATCACTTAGGTGTTTCAAGACATCTGCCAAGGCTTTTCGTGTCGGCAACAAAATCGCCAGATGGTAGAGCCCATAATGCTCCCTTACTTCGCCAGCCTTTTCTGCCTGAATCAAGTGAACCAAGGCTTTTCGATCAAGTCCCAAAATCGCTTCTGTCTCTGTTTGGGATAAAATCTCCAAGCCAATAATCTGGTGATAAAAAGCCGTTTGATTCGTCAAATCCTTGACATTTAAAACCGCCTCTGCTAGGTAAATGTGGCTTTGGTATGCATAAGTCATAAGGTGTCTCCTTTTTGTTGTAACTTTATCGATTACATCAATTATACACTATTGAAATAAAATGTCAACGAAGACAACTCAAAAGAGCTGGAAACCAGCTCTTCTTTTTATTTAACAACAAGCTCGTAGCGAGTTTTGCTGGTGAAGGTTTGACCTGCTTTGAGAATGACTTGGTCTTTAAAGTCACTGTGAATGGCATCTGGTAAAGCCTGCGCTTCAAGAGCAATTCCATTGTGCTGAACCATTGGCTGACCAGCTATGATGGCACTCTCATCCACAAAGTTTGCTGTGTAGACCACAAAGCAAGGGGCCTCTGTCTTGAAAAGTAGGAAACGACCTGAGTTTTGGTCATAAAGGAAACCAGCATTGTCATGACCTGCAGGAAGAGCAAATGGGTGATCCAAACCAGATACCAACTGGATTTGCTCATCGTCCTCTGAAAAGATATCCTTGAGCAAAGCACCATTGTAGATGTGTTTCACCACATCGCGATCAGCATCTGAAGTTTTTGCTGGCACACCGTCGGGAGCGATTGGGTAAATGCCCTCCGTATTTAGCTGGAAGACATGACGGTCAACTGTCTGCGTAAAATCACCAGACAAGTTGAAGTAGCTGTGATTAGTTGGATTGACCAGCGTATCCTGATCTGTCGTCACCTTATAGCTGACTTCGTAAGCACCAGTTTCTTCCAAGTGGTAGCTAATCCAAATCTTGAGATTACCAGGAAATCCTCCTGTCCCATCTGTACGCTCGGTGTAGAGAGTCAAGCCATGGTCACTCACTTCGACCAATTCAAACAAGCTCGAATCCCAACCTGTTGAACCACTGTGGTTACAGTTGCTAGCATTGTTGACTTCAAGGTCATAGGTCTTGCCATTGAGCTCAAAGGTCGCACCTGCAATACGGCCCGCTACAGGACCTACACTTGCTCCATGCTTGGGACTATTGCCTACATAGCTATCAAAATCATCAAAGCCCAAAATCACATTGGCAAAATTCCCAGCCTTGTCAGGCGTGACATAGCGCAAGATGGTCGCACCATAGCTCATGATTTCTAGTTGGTAGCCACTGTCAGTCTCAAAGCGATAGGCCAAGACATCCTTGCCCTCATGATTTCCAAATACACGCTCTGTGTATGCTTTCATTCTTCTCTCCTTTGATCCATTTCTCTTAAGTAAACAAACCATAGAGAGTGTCTCACCATCTATGGTTGTAGTTTCTATTTTCAGAATCCTTTGTCAGAAAACCTTAAGTAGCTTCTTAACAAAAAAGGATTCTTCTATATTTGTTTTATGCTTCCACACGTTCAGTCCATGAAGTCGCTGTGGTTTGGAGAACTTTGTTGAGTTCATCAATGTTCTCAAATCCAGTTGTGCGTAACCATTCACGAGCTGCTGCTTCACCATCTTTGATGTAGGCTTCAACTGATCCTGCCCAGGTTGCACGGCCGCAAAGAACACCGTTAAAGTTTGCACCTGATTCGTGGGCAAAGACAAGTGTTTCTTGGAAGAGTTTCGCTGATACACCCGCACTCAAGTAGATATATGGCAAGTTAGTCGCTTCATCTTGCGCTTTGAAGAAGGCTGCTGCTTCTTCACGAGTATGCACGATTTCACCTTCGCCAAAGCCTTCAACATATTTAACATTGACTGGAACTTCCACTTTCAAGACATCGATGTTGAAGCGTGGGTCTGAGAAGACCTTCATAGCACCGATAACCTTGTGAGGTTTCACTTTAGCGTATTCTGCAGAACCTGCGTCAGCAATCTTTTCATCGTAAGCCAAGATTTCAAGGAAGAATGGAATGTCTTCTGCCACACACTCTGAACCGATGCGTTCGATGTAAGCTTGTTTTTGTTGGTTGAGTTCGTCAGAGCTATCTACGTCATAGTAAAGCAAGAATTTGACTGCATCCGCACCTTGTTCTTTAATGCGTTTGGCAGACCAAACATCCAAGCAGTCAGGCAAGCGTTTGGTGCTTGTTGTGTCATAACCTGTTTTCTCATAAGCAAGGAGAAGGCCGGCATTGGCATCAAGCGCTTTTGTAGCTGGAAGTCCATACTCAGGGTCAAGAAGCATAGAGGATGCGTATTTTGTCAATTCATCTGCAACCAATACTTTAAGTTCTTCCATTTGAGCGACTGTTGGCTCTTCCGTTTGGTATTGAGCCATGAGGCGTTTCAAAGCACCACGTTGGTCAAAGGCAAGGGCTGAGATAATACCGTTCTCGTCAGAGAGTTTTTGCAAGCAAGCTACTTTATTGGGACTTAATTGTAATTTACTCATAGACACTTCCTTATTTTTGATAGTCATGAATGATCACACCTTGTACCACACGATTTACAGTGCCAGTAGGAGATGGTGTATCTGGTTTATTTTCTACCTTGAGTGAAGTCAATAGGGCAAAGAGTTGGGCATAAACGATGTAAGGGAAGACACGGTAAATATCGTTCAAGACACCGCCACAACCAAGGGCTACTTCTTTGACATTTTCGAGACCAAAGGCTTGATCACTCAAAAGCACAACACGACGAGCAATCTGGTCACCAGCCACTTCACGAACCAAGTCCAAATCGTACTTGCGAGTGTAGTCTGTCGTTGTACCAAAGACCAAAACAACGGTATCTTCGTTGATCAATGATTTTGGACCGTGACGGAAGCCGACTGGGCTTTCATACATGGTCGCCACTTGACCAGCTGTTAATTCCAAAATCTTGAGCTGAGCTTCATGAGCAAGTCCAAAGAAAGGACCTGCACCCAGGTAGATAACGCGGTTAAAGTCGAGGTCAACCAGCTCTTTAACATCTTCTGCATTGTCTAGAATTTTGCGGGCAAGGCTAGACACAACTTCAAAACGTTCAGCTTTCACAGCAAATTCTGTAGGATCAAAGACCAAGAGAGCTGTTAGCATCATAGACGTAAAGCTAGAAGTCATGGCAAATCCAGCGTCATTGGAAGCAGCTGGTTGCAAGAGCAAAAGATTGCGGTCATCGCCATGAGCTTGAAGAGCCAATTTACCATCTGCTGCACAAGTAATGGTCACTTGGTAAAGGTCGTCCACCAAGGCTTTCGCCAAATCAACCGTCGCCACACTTTCAGGCGAATTCCCACTACGAGCAAAGGATACAAGGACAGTTGCCACATCTTTTTTCAGATAGGTTTCTGGATTGGCTACGATATCAGTTGTCGCAATGGCATTGAAATTCCATTTGCGTTCGTCATAGACTTCCTTAAAGTAAGGCACCAAGGTATCTCCCACATAAGCAGAAGTACCAGCACCCGTCAAGATGACCTTGATATAGTCATGCTTATCAGCGATTCCTTGTAGAAAGGCTGCAATTTCTTCTCGTTTTGCTTGATAGGCTTCAAAAGCTTCTTTCCATACATCAGGCTGTTGGTAGATTTCACGAGTCGTGATTTCTGCACCCAGTTCAAGTAATTCTTCTTTTGTGTAATTTAGCATAGAGTTCCTCTAATCTATTATTGTTTCATTCCTATTGAAAATATGGGAATGGGAGTGACTCCCATTCCCATGTATATTCTATACAAGCTGTTCTAACGATTTTCACGTTGTCACATCTTATACTCAATGAAAATCAAAGAGCAAACTAGGAAACTAGCCGCAGGTTGCTCAAAGCACTGCTTTGAGGTTGTAGATAAGACTGACGAAGTCAGTAACACATATCTACGGCAAGGCGACGCTGACGTAGTTTGAATTTGATTTTCGAAGAGTATTATTCATCTTCGTCATCATCGAAGCCCGCTAACAGGTCGTTGACTTTCACAATGCTTTCTGCAGCACGGCTCTTGTAGTCCGCATCTGCACCTGTAAGGCTGGCATTGATAAATTCAATCACCATTGGAAGATTCATCCCTGCGTAGAGTTCAATGTCGCGACCTTCCATGATCAAACGGCTTACCACGTTACATGGTGTTCCACCGAGAAGGTCCGCAAAGACTAGGAAATCATCCAATCCTTCGATAGCAGCTTCAAATTTTGCAGTAAATTCTTCTGGACCATCTTCTGGAAGAAGGGCCACTGCATGAATGTTGTCCTGTGGACCCATGATCATTTCTGTGCTACCTTTAAGTTCTTCACAGAAACGACCATGACTCACCAAAATTAATGATTTACTCATAAATTATGCGCCCATTCCAAGCAAGAATTTACCGATGAATGAAAGACCTACTGCAAGAACGATAATGATACCGATCGCTTTAGTAGAGTTCATACCTTTCTTACCAAGCAACCAGAAGATAAAGGCAGTAAAGATTGCTGGAAGCAAACGTGGGAAGATTGAGTTCAAGATGTCTTGGAAGTCAATCATCTTTTCACCGATTGGCAATTTGTAAGAAATCTCAAAGTTGATCATTGTTGCTACAAGAGCACCCATCATGAAGACACCAAGTACAGATGCAGCGTCAATCAAAGCTGTCAAAGTACTTTGCATGTTGTTGATAAGGTTAACCCCTTCTTTGTAGGCAAATTCCAATTGTTTCCAACGGAAGATGTCATAAGCAACTGCAACTGCGATCCAAAGGAAGATACCCCATGGTTGGCCAGCGATAGCCATAGTTGCTGCGATAGATCCCATGATAGCAGGTACAAGTGAACCAAAGATTGTATCTCCAAGAGGAGCAAATGGTCCCATCAAACCTGTCTTGATACCGTTAACGGCATCTTTTGAACCCACACCATCTTTTTCTTCCATGGCAAGGTCAAAACCAGCGATAATTGTGTGGAAGAATGGTGAAGTATTGAAGAATTGAGTATGAACTTTCATCATTTCTTTCAATTCAGGAGTTCCATCCCCATACATTTTACGCAATTGAGGCAAGATCATGTAAAGGTAACCAGAAGCTTGCATACGCTCATAGTTCCAACCTAATTGGAAAGTAAACAAGCTACGTTTGTTGATTTGATTAAAATCTTCTTTTGTAAGTTTGTAATTAGAATTCGTCATCTTCGATTTCCCCACTTTCTGATGGTGTAGAAGGTGCTGCTACAGCTACTTTTTGGCTGTTCTTAAAGTGAACAACTGCAAGGAAGATACCTACGATAGAGATACCGATCATAGACAAACCTTTGAAGTTGTTAGCAAAGCCAATCTTTTCAGCAACATCAGCAGGAAGAGTACCAAGGATACCCGAAACAGCTCCACCAAGACCTGTTACATATGAGTAAAGAACAGTCAACATAGCTGTCAAACCGAATCCCATTGCAAGGTAGTGAAGGTTACGTTTAACTGGAAGGTAACGAAGCAAGATTGCAAATCCGAGACCTGGAAGCATACGTCCTGCAAGTGTCAAACCGTCCGCAACCCATTGGTATTCTTTAACAAGGTTTACAACACCTTGTACGAATTCTCCACCAAAAGCAAGAGCGAAGAATACTGGAAGGGCACGAGAAAGAGCCCATGGAATCGCACCAAGTAGGTAGTTGCGTTCGATACCTTTGTAGTCAAAGCGTTCGATCGCAGCATCAATACGGTGTGCAAAGAAAGTAGTTGTCATACGTCCAAGAACGTCGAAGTATGTCAAAAGTGCTGCTACTGGTACAGCGATTGTTGTAATCGCAAGGTCTGTATCAATACCTTGAGAGATAGAGAATGCTGTTGCAAGAACCGCACCAGAAGTTGCGTCGATACGAGAAGCACCACCGAAGGTACCAACCCCGAGAACGAACAACTGCAAGCTACCACCGATAAACAAACCAGTTGTCACATCTCCCATGATCAAACCAGTAATGAAACCAGCGAATACAGGGGAACCTGCAGATGAAACGATTGTCAACTCATCACAGATTTGATAAGCTGAGTACAAAGTGAGAAGTAAAATTTGCCACGGTTGTATCATAACAATGACCTCCTAAAAATTTTTTCCTATTTTAATAAGCTCAAAAAGTCTGAAACTGGATCATTTGGAACCATTTGAGCAGTGAGTTTCACACCTTTTTCTGCTAGTTTGTGGAAATCTTCCACATCCTTGTCTACCACATTGATAGAACGTGTGATAGAGCGAGTTTCTGGTGTTTGAGACATATTACCGACGTTGAGTGTTTCAAGCGGAACACCTGCTTCGACCAAACCAAGGAAACGGTCTGGTTTACGTGCAACGATAAAGAGACGTTGGCTATCGTATTTACCAGCAAGGATATTTGCTGCTGCTTTCTCAACTGGCAAGATACTGAGTTTCACACCTGGTGGTGTCGCAAGTTTCAAACCACTCTTTTCAATATCGTTGTTAACAACTTCGTCGTCTACAACCATAATGCGTGAAACATTTAGTTTTCCAGCCCAAAGATTGGCTACTTGACCGTGGATCAAACGTCCATCGATACGGCATCCTACAATTGTCATAAGTTTTCCCCCTTTATGTGTTTTAGTGTAGGTTTACGAGTTAAATGAATCTCTTCTTTATATTCGCCCTCAGTTTCAAAGATGATGATGCGGTTAGCACCTTCCTTGAGATAGCTATGAGGGATATAAAGTGAGAGGGTCGGGCCGACGTTCCAGAAACGCCCTAGGTGACGCCCGTTGACAAAGGAAACTCCCTTACCAAACTCAGACAAGTCTAAGTAGGTATCCTTCGGCTCTTCAACGGTGAAGTCGAAAGCGTAAAAGGCTGGTTGTCCTTCTGTCCATCCTTTTGAAAAATCAATTTTCTCAGGATTATCCAGTGGCAGTGGATATTGTTTCCAATTCAGTAAGAAATGTAGATCCTTGCAGACACCTGTTCGAATTCCTTTACGTTGCGTATCTGCCAAGAACTTATGACCGTAGTTGACACGCCCCATATTTTCAATCAAGATGTCAATTTCTGAAAAGCCTTCTCGGTTGCCTTGACAGTAGATATCTTCACCAATCTCTGTCTGGTATTGAGTGGCAATCCATTGACCATCTACATAAAGTTGAGCTCGGTCACGTCCATCAATGATACGGAGGCGTTCCTCTTCTGCATCCCAACTTGCCTCAGTGCGGTAGAGAAGGTAGCCATAACTTTGACCAAGTTCTTCCATCGCTTTTGGATAGAGGCTCTCAGTAGGACTAGAGAGATTATCCAGGGTTTCAAACAAGGAAACTTTCTCGACCAATGGAATGGACCCTATCTCCATGCTTTCCTTATAGAGTGGTTCCAACTGTGGATACTCTGGGAAGTGGGTTGCCATCATCTTCTTGACTGCTAAGTATTTAGCAGTTGGATTTCCTTCTTCATCGAGAAGGGCATCATAGTCGTAAGATGTGACTTGTGGCAAATCCAGAGTCCCTCGAGCCGAGCAACCATTCATGAAACCAAAGTTTGTACCACCATGGAACATGTAAAGGTTGATAGAGCCTTGCTCCAATACCTCTCGAACAGCTTCTGCCAATTCTTTAGGATCCCGTGTGATGATGGGTTCTTTCCAACGGTTGAACCAACCATCCCAGAATTCCATACACATGAGGGGCCATTTCTTGCCATGCTCATCAAAGAATTCCTGCATCTGTGAAAAGTTGTACGGAGCTTTAGAACCGAAGTTTCCTGTCACAAAGAGGTCGTCCTCGATCAAGGTTCCAGCTTTCAGAGTAGCCCTCCATGGGCCATCTGAAGTAAAGAGTGGGCAATCAATCCCTCGGTCTTCCATCAATTTCCGAATCGCTCGTAGATAAGACTTATCTTCTCCATAAGAGCCATATTCATTTTCGACTTGCATCATGAGAATGTTTCCGCCATTATCCAGCAAGCGAGGCACAAGCCTTGGCAATAATTGGTCATAATAGCGAGCAACAGCCTCGATGTAGGCCGGGTCGGACGAGCGAATTCGCACGTCCTTGGTCAAGAGCCAAGCCGGCAAGCCACCAAATTCCCATTCCGCACAGATAAATGGAGACGGGCGTACAATGGCATAGAGACCCAAATCTTGTGCAATTTGAAGAAATCTCTCCAAATTTCTGGCACCTTCAAAATCAAACTCCCCTTCAACAGGTTCGTGTAAATTCCAAGCCACATAGGTCTCGACTGTATTAAAGCCAAGCGCCTTTAAGTTATAGAGAGAATGATACCAATCCTCTGCTGGAATCCTAAAATAATGAATGGCGCCGGACAAAATCTTGAACGGTTTTCCGTCTAAATAGAAATCGTCCTCAATTTTAAATCTGGTCATGTTATTACCTCTGACGAATTAAGTTTGCGCTTTCATTTATTATAATATTAACTATAATCAAATCTTTTGCATTTGTCAATAGGTTTTAGAAAATTATTTAAAATTTTTCTATTTTTTTACTTACCGTTTACCGAAATTATCTAAAAATAGCATGAAAACGATCTTTTTATGTATGATAATTCACAAGAACATCAAATGAATTTTTTTACATGTAAAATAACATTTTTAGTCTATTATTTTAATTTTTTGACCTTAATACTACTCTTTTCTTTATATTTGTGGTAAAATCAAAATTGGAGAAAGAGAATCGAGGTGAAATTTATGGCTATTCCTAAATACCAATATATTAAAGATGAATTAAAAAACAAAATCATCTCTGGTCAATTTGCAAGTGGAGATAAATTTTATACAGAAGCCGAATTGATCGCGATGTACGATGTGAGTTCAATCACAGTTGTCCGTGCCTTGAACGACCTTGCTAAAGACGGCTACATTGTCCGCCAACAAGGTAAAGGTACTTTCGTTTCACGTGCCCGCAAGCACAAACTCGTTGAGTTTTCAGATGTTGAAATCTTTGAAACAAAAGACGATAAAGTTACTGTCCTTTCTATCGAGCGCGGAAACAAACTTGAATATTTAGATAAACTTGGACTACGTGGAGATCAATTCTACTATAAGATTGAACGTATTCGTCAGACAAACGACGTAACATACATCTACCACACATCTTATATTCCTGAGCAATACATCAATGCCAACTATCCAAATCTTGACTATTATAGCTCTATCTATACACGTTTCAAATTGGATTACCGCATTCACATGAGTGATGAACATTTTGAGGAAATCAACGAAATCGCATTCCCAACACCAGAGCATGCTGCTTCTGTACTCGGAATCGATACACAATTCCCAACTGTCTTCCAAACGAAGACTACAAAACTTGAGGCCACTGGCCAAGTCCTTGCCTATAGTGAAACATATAAGCGAGCAGACTACTACAAAATCAAATTCATCTCATGTAACCGAGGTCATTAAGAAAAAGCCTGAGCCTAGCTCAGGCTTTTTCTCTATTCATTATAGCACGAGAAAGAAGTTGTGAAAACGCTATGAAGGGCTCTTATTTAATTAGTAGCATTTTTACTAAAAACAAGTTAAATTTTCGTTTGGTTTTTCCTCTGTTTTATCCCTTATTAGCAAATTTCTCCTAAATCTTATGATTTCCTCTATTTATTATAGTTCTTATATAAACCCACTTGACATTTTACTCCTTAGATAATAAAATAAAATTGGTTTTATGTAAACGCTATCATATATGGTAATAACAAGGAGGTTTTGTCATGAAACTAGAAAAGAAACAGCGCTTCTCCATCCGTAAATACGCGGTTGGGGCGGCTTCTGTACTTATAGGATTTGCTTTTAGCGCCCAAGTCGTATCTGCCGACGGAATTACTCCAGCTCCAACAGCTGAAGAAACTGTCCAAACGATTCAGGAGAGTCCACAAGCAGTCAAAGAAGCTGTAGACTCCAAGGTTCCAGAAAAACTGGAAGAAAAGGCTGACAAACCTGTAAAAGAGGAGGTCAAAGAAGACCAGGAGGTTCCTCGAACAGTTACTCCAAAAACAGAAGAGTCAAGCGCACCAGTTGTGACAGAAAATGCTGCTCCATCTCCTACTGCCGAGAAAGAAAGCCCTGCCCCAGCTGAAACTCCTGCTGAAAGCACTCCTTCAGAAAAGAAAAATGAAGCCGTCACACCTGCAGTAGCCACTCCTAGCACGGAACGAGCAGCTCAGGTAAATGAAAAACTGGCAAAAAGAAAAATGATCTCAATCGACGCTGGACGCAAGTACTTCTCTCCAGACCAACTCAAAGAAATCATCGACAAAGCCAAACACTACGGTTATACTGATCTTCATTTACTAGTTGGAAATGACGGCATGCGTTTTATGTTGGACGACATGACAATCACAGCCAATGGCAAAACCTATGCAAGTGACGATGTCAAACGTGCACTTGAAAACGGAACCGATGCCTACTACAAAGATCCAAACGGCAACCATTTAACAGAGAGTCAGATGACGGACTTGATCAACTACGCTAAAAACAAAGGCATTGGTCTCATCCCAACTGTAAACAGCCCTGGTCACATGGATGCGATTTTGCATGCCATGAAAGAACTAGGCATCCAAAAACCGAACTTCAACTACTTTGGTAAGGAATCCGCTCGTACCGTTGACCTTGATAACAAGGAGGCTGTTGCATTTACCAAAGCTCTGATCGACAAGTATGCTGCTTACTTCGCTGGCAAAACTGACATCTTCAATATCGGACTAGACGAGTACGCCAATGATGCTACAAACGCCAAAGGCTGGAGCGTTCTTCAGGCCTATAAATGGTATCCAGAAGATGGATTCCCGGATAAGGGTTATGATAAATTTATCGCCTACGCCAATGACCTTGCTCGCATCGTCAAATCTCACGGCCTCAAACCAATGGCCTTTAACGATGGTATCTACTACAATAGCGACACTAGCTTTGGAACCTTTGACAAAGACATCATCGTTTCTATGTGGACTGGTGGATGGGGCGGATACGACGTCGCTTCTTCTAAACTTCTAGTTGAAAAAGGCCACCAAATCCTTAATACCAACGATGCTTGGTACTATGTTCTCGGACGAAATGCCGACGGCCAAGGCTGGTACAACCTGGACCAAGGGCTCAATGGAATCAAGAACACTCCAATCACTTCTGTACCAAAATCTGAAGGAGCAGATATTCCGTTCATCGGTGGTATGGTAGCTGCTTGGGCAGATACTCCATCAGCACGCTATTCTCCATCACGCCTCTTCAAACTCATGCGTAGCTTCGCAAATGCCAATGCTGAATACTTTGCTGCCGACTATGAATCTGCTGAGCAAGCTCTGAAAGAAGTCCCGACAGACCTTAACCGCTATACTGCAGAAAGTGTCGCAGCTGTCAAAGAAGCTGAAAAAGCCATTCGCTCACTCGATAGCAACCTCAGCCGTGCCCAACAGGACACCATTGACCAAGCAATCGCGAAACTCCAAGAAGCTGTTAGCAACTTGACCTTCACACCAGAAGCTCAAAAAGAAGAAGACGCGAAACGCGAAGTTGAAAAACTTGCCAAGAACAAGGTGATCTCAATCGATGCTGGACGTAAGTACTTCTCAGCTGAACAACTCAAACGTATCATTGATAAAGCTAGTGAACTTGGATATTCTGATGTGCATCTCCTCCTAGGAAATGATGGACTTCGCTTCCTACTTGATGACATGACTATCACAGCTAACGGCAAAACTTATGCAAGTGACGATGTCAAAAATGCCATCATCGAAGGAACAAAAGCTTACTACGATGATCCAAACGGAACCACTCTTAGTCAGGCTGAAATCACTGAATTGATTGAGTACGCAAAATCAAAAGGGATTGGACTCATCCCAGCGATCAACAGCCCAGGTCACATGGATGCCATGCTTGTCGCTATGGAAAAATTAGGTATCCAAAATCCTCAAGCAAACTTTGACAAGGTCTCTAAAACAACCATGGACCTTGAAAATGAAGAAGCGATGAACTTTACAAAAGCCCTTATCGGCAAGTACATGGACTTCTTTGCAGGCAAGACTAAGATCTTTAACTACGGTACAGACGAATACGCTAATGACGCTACCAACGCTCAAGGTTGGTATTATCTGAAATACTACAATCTCTATGGCAAGTTTGCTGAGTACTCCAACACTCTTGCTGCCATGGCCAAAGAAAGAGGCCTTCAACCGATGGCCTTCAACGATGGTTTCTACTACGAGGACAAGGATGATGTTGAGTTTGACAAGGATGTCATCATCTCTTACTGGTCTAAAGGATGGTGGGGCTATAACCTTGCAACTCCTCAGTATCTGGCAAGCAAAGGCTACAAACTTCTCAATACCAACGGAGACTGGTACTATGTTTTAGGTAATCACAAACCTGACGAAGCCTATCCACTATCAAAAGCACTTGAAAACTCTGGTAAAGTGCCATTTAACCAGCTTGCTTCTACCAAGTATCCAGAGGTTGACCTTCCTACTATTGGTAGTATGCTTGCTATCTGGGCAGACAAACCAAGTGCCGAGTACAAGGAAGAAGAAATCTTTGAACTCATGACTGCCTTCGCAGATCACAACAAAGACTACTTCCGCGCTGACTACAATGCTCTCCGTGAGGAGCTTGCTCAAATTCCTACTAACTTGGAAGGATACAGCAAAGAAAGTCTTGATGCTTTAAATGCAGCTAAAGAGGCTCTCAACTACAACCTCAATCGCAGCAAACAAGCCGAGTTAGACGCTCTCGTAGCCAAGCTCAAAGCAGCCCGCCTAGGCCTCAAACCAGCGGCAACTCACTCAGGAAGCCTCGATGAAAATGAACTAGCTGCCAATGTTGAAACCAAACCGGAACTCATCACAAGAGCAGAAAAGATTCCATTTGAGGTTACCAAAAAAGAAAATCCGAACCTCCCAGCTAAGCAAGAAAAGATTGTCACACCAGGTGTAGATGGTGAACGCACTCATTACATCTCTGTCCTTACTGAAAATGGTAAACAAACAGAAACCGTTCTAGATAGCCAAGTAACCAAAGAACCTGTAACCCAAGTGGTTGAAATCGGTGCCCCTATTACCCACAAAGGGGATGAAAGTGGTCTTGCTCCAGCTGCCGAAGCGAAACCAAGACTAGATATCCAAGAAGAAGAGATTCCGTTCACTACTGTGACACGTGAAAATCCACTCTTGCTCAAAGGGAAGACTCAAGTCGTTACTAAAGGAGCTAACGGTCGTCGCAGTCATTACTATTCTGTGAGCACTAGTGCTGACGGTAAGGAAGTGAAAACTCTTGTAGATAGCCTTGTGACCCAAGAAGCAGTGACCCAAGTTATTGAAGTCGGAACTCTTGTAACCCATGTAGGGGACGAACACGGTCTTGCTCCAACCGCAGAAACAAAACCAAGACTGGACATTCAAGAGGAAGAAATTCCATTCACTACTGTGACACGTGAAAATCCTCAATTACCAAAAGGACAAACGCAAGTTGTTACTAAAGGAGCTAACGGCCACCGTACTGCCTTCTACTCTGTAAGTACTACTGCTGATGGCAAAGAAGAAAGAACTCTTGTCAATAGCGTGGTAACACAGGAAGCCGTCACTCAAATCGTTGAAGTCGGCACTGCCGTTGAGAAAGCTGAGCAAACTGCACCAACTACTGCCAAAGCAGATGAAAAACAACTCCCTGCAACAGGAAGTCAAGACTCTGCAGGCTTGGTCGCAGCAGGCCTCATGGCGACTCTAGCAGCCTACGGACTGACTAAGAGAAAAGAAGACTAAACCTCTTCGATAAGCATACAAAAAAGCGAGATTCAATCTCGCTTTTTGTTATGATTAGTCACCAAGTCCGATACGTTCAAAGATATCCTCTACTCGTTTGGTGTAGTATGCTGGGTTGAAGATTTCATCAATCTCCTCTTGAGTCAGGCGTGATGTCACTTCTGGATCTGCTTCCAGAAGTGGTTTGAAGTCTACTTGGTTGTCCCAAGAGTGTGCTGTCTTAGGTTGAACAAGGTCGTAAGCTTGCTCACGTGTCATACCTTTCTCAATCAAGGTCAACATAGCACGCTGGCTGAAGATGAGACCGAAAGTTGAGTTCATGTTACGGATCATGTTTTCTGGGAAGACCGTCAAGTTCTTGACGATGTTTCCAAAACGGTTGAGCATGTAGTCGATCAAAATGGTCGTGTCCGGTGTGATAATACGCTCTGCTGATGAGTGAGAGATATCACGTTCATGCCAGAGAGCGACGTTCTCATAGGCCGTCACCATGTGACCACGGATGACACGCGCAAGACCTGTCATGTTTTCAGAACCGATAGGATTGCGTTTGTGAGGCATGGCTGAAGACCCTTTTTGACCTTTGGCAAAGAACTCTTCTACTTCGCGTTGCTCAGATTTTTGCAAACCACGAATTTCAGTCGCCATACGCTCGATAGAAGTTGCGATGCTGGCAAGAACTGCGAAGTACTCAGCGTGAAGGTCACGAGGAAGCACCTGTGTAGAGATTTCTTGAGCACGGATACCGAGTTTGTCGCAGACGTATTTTTCAACGAATGGTGGGATGTTGGCAAAGTTACCAACCGCACCAGAAATCTTACCAGCTTCCACACCAGCAGCCGCATGCTCGAAACGCTCGATATTGCGCTTCATTTCGCTGTACCAAGTCGCCAATTTAAGACCAAAAGTTGTCGGCTCAGCGTGCACACCGTGGGTACGCCCCATCATGATGGTGAACTTGTGCTCCTTAGCCTTATCAGCGATGATGTTGGTGAAGTTTTCAAGGTCACGACGGATGATGTCGTTGGCCTGCTTGTAGAGGTATCCGTAGGCCGTATCCACCACGTCAGTAGAAGTCAAACCATAGTGGACCCACTTGCGCTCTTCACCAAGCGTCTCAGAAACCGCACGCGTGAAAGCCACCACATCGTGGCGAGTCTCCTGCTCAATTTCTAAAATACGGTCGATGTCAAAGTCCGCCTTTTCGCGAATCAAAGCCACATCTTCCTTAGGGATTTCCCCCAACTCAGCCCATGCCTCATCAGCCAAGATTTCCACCTCAAGCCAAGCACGGTATTTATTTTCTTCACTCCAAATATTCGCCATCTCAGGGCGAGAGTAACGGTTAATCATGATTATGATATTAAGGGCGTTAAGCGGACACAGTCAAAATAGGAGTTTTGACGAAGAAGCGACTGCTTCTAGGAAAAACTATCTTTTTGACCAAGTCCGTAGCCCGTATTCAGTTTTGGTGAACACGAGTACCCTTGTTCCTTTCTTTTATATTGCTTTTATATTGCTTTTATTTCTAGCTAGTATCTTATTTCTCTCCACTGTTATAATCAAACTTCATTTCGCTTTGGTAAAGAAATGATGTTCAATTTGTGTAATATCAAGGCTAGTTTTGAAGAAATATTGCTGCAATTGTTCTTTTGTTAGACCATCAAAATTTACATTCAATAATTGCTTTAATTGTTCTATTTTATCTTTAAGCTTATTAAGTTTCTCGTTCGAAACAATATACATATTATCTGAAAACTGAACTTCTCTTTCTTTCTCAGACTTTGCATGGAATAAAATCAATTTTTGATTGTACATATTACCATAATTATTGGTGAACCACAATTCTGAATGAAGTAATTGTTCTATATCACCTTTATTAATATTGTTAATTTCTCTATTTTTGCATTCTATAACAAACTGAAAGTCTCTAGAAAGCCACAGATTATCTGGTCCGCCGTCATCTTTTATCTTTTCCGGTCTGGTTGACTGTAAGCCGAGCAATTTCCCCAAATCTTCAATTGCTTTTTCAAAATGTTCTGAAGATGTCTCATTACCATAACGTAATCTGCTTATAATACCATTTATAAATTTACTAAGTGAATATTTATCACTATGATCTGTAATAAATTTAAAAGATGCTTCTATTATATCCGGCGCTTTTAGCACTTTTTGATATCCTAAAGTTTCCGGTTTAAAAGCATAATCCCATTTCTCAAATGCTAGATTTTGTAAATTTTGAGAGTTTCTAATATCACCACTATAAAACCTAACTTCTGCTTCCTCTTGATAAATCCTACCTAGCTCATTCCCAGACTTATCAGCTCGCAAAGTTTCCAACTTAGATATGGAATTAGCATAATCATGTCTTACATACTGCTTATAGGAATCATACTCGTTTTCAATATCAGAGATATCTGTATGAGCTAACTCCGACACATTTACTTCAGATAATTTATCTTTAGCATACTTTATCCAGTTTTGATTTCTACCCAAACAGTAATTGATTGACTTCGTAATTTCTTCCAGTGCAGCATTAACATCTGACATTACAACTCCAGAAACTAGTTCATTACTAATAGAAAGTTGGGCTTGTGTTGCTAAAGAAAAATACTTCATATTAGACTTCAGGCTAATAAAATCAATGAGCTTATCTCCAAGCAACAAAACAACACTATAATCACTATTTGACCGTACGGTTCTCCCTAGACCTTGTTCAATTTTTTGAACGATTTTTAATTTCCAGTTATCGTCCTGAGAGGTGATTGAAATAGCCTTATCTTTATTTGTAGAAAACTCAGGTAAACCATCCAAAATAAGGATATGTGATTGTTCTCCTGGAAAGTCTATTCCCTCATATCTATTTACCAATACTACTTGTTCCTTGTTCCCAGACTCTATACCACCAAGAATAACTTCATAATTTGAATTATCAATTATCTTCGCGCCTAGCTCCTCCCATTCTTGTGTTACCGATGAATTTCGAGAAGGTACTATAACAACGAGTCCTATATTTTGTTTTTTACACTCAGTAATCATCCAACTCCTCATAAGACTATCAGTTATATCTTTATGGTACTTAGTAGGTGCTAATATCATTCTCTCGCCAACATCAACAACATAGCTACTTGTCACAATAGGATTTTCAATTGCACTTTTTTCAATTCCTAGTTCTTCCCTCAAATCCTTTTCATTTATAGTAGCAGATAGAATATATCGATGTTTAGCATTGTTAAATGACGGTATTTGTTCGATAGGATTATATTTAGGTGTAATCTCAATTTGTGTTCCTGAAATATAACAACGAGAAAAATCTAATAAATTTTGTATCATACGATACTCAAAATCTGCATCCCCTTGTGAGAAATGAGTGTTTAGAATCTCTTTCACATCTCTAATTTTCGATAACCATTCCCAATATGGAACTTGAATACTCACGCTGGCGTCAGATCTCTGAATTGAATTGTATTTTCCATAACTTTGCCTTTCAATTTCTGCTTTGAATAATTCAAAAATTCCATTAAAGGCTGGAGCATCATTTTTTATTATGATTGTTGAACTATTTCTAGCATAATCGACACAAGAGTGTGCATCATCTATCAGAATACTACCTAATTTTAATATACTAGCTGTATTAGTAAAATCTTTAACTCCAAAAATGGACTTCCCGTTAAAAAGTTTAGAAAAAGTCGTCACTAATACTTTTTCAGCATTTTTAAACTCTATCGGAATACGATTATCATCACCTATTTCACAAACTTCTATTCCGTAATGGCTTGCTTGTTTGACAGTCTGTTCTACAAGTTGCTTTGTTGGGCATAAATATATTGCTGGCTCTTTCTCCTCAACCAATTTAGATTGAAGCATCAGCAAACCAACTAGCGTTTTACCGGCTCCTGTATGCATTACACCAACTATATCACGTTCAGTTCGCCGTTCATTCCATTCTTTTAAGAAATCTGCTTGGTTTGTTCGAAGATATCCAAAACCATCCTTTTTATCCAAATAATTAAATATTTGAATTGGATCACTACTAACGACTGTATCTGTATTTGTTCTATTAAAAATTAAATCATCAATGCCCATTATTACTTTCCTCTTACCTAAGAAAAATTAAAACTCCTCAACCTCATCCGGCGCATCACTAAACACAGTCACATGTCCCATCTTGCGGTTGTGCTTCGCTTCTATTTTACCATACAGGTGGAGGTGGGCGCTTGGATTTTCTGTGACATATTTTTCAGCAGCCTCAACATGCTGGCCGAGAACATTGAGCATAATAGCTGGTGCATGTAGCTTGATGGCTGGTAATGGTGCTCCGAGAACGCCCAAGATATGGGTATCAAACTGGGAGAAGTCGCAGGCTTCAATAGAGTAGTGGCCTGAGTTGTGCGGACGTGGCGCAATTTCGTTGACGATGATGTCATCAGCTGTCGCAAACATTTCCACGCAAAGGGTGCCAGATAAGTTGAGTTGCTCGGCGATTCTCACGGCCATAGCTTTGGCCTTATCTGCTAGACTTTCTGAAATGCGAGCTGGGACAATGGTCTTAGACAGGATATTGTTGCGGTGGATATTTTCCTGAACTGGGAATACTGTCACGTCCTTGCCATTCCCTGATACGATGACTGAAATCTCAAGGTCAAAGTTGACAAATTCTTCCAAGACACAGTCTGCAGAATCAGCCAGCGCATAGGCTTCTTCCAAATCTTCTGTCGAGCGAATAACCTTTTGTCCATGCCCGTCGTAGCCACCAGTCGCCGTCTTGAGGACATAATTTTTAGAAAGGTCAATCTCCGCCAAATCTTGACTTGAAGTCACAACCTTGTAGGGTGCCACAGTGACTTGAGCCTTGTTTGCGAGAAAATCCTTTTCAAAAATCCGATTTTGAGAAATGCGGAGCAGGTCCGTCCCTTGAGGGAGCTGCCCATCCTTGATAACAGCGTCCAAACCGTCAGCGTCGACATTTTCAAATTCATAAGTGAGGACATCGCAACGCTCCGCCAACTGACGGAGGGCATCCACATCGTTATAAGGAGCCACGATGATTTTCGCTACACGAGAAGCCGGACAATCCGCCGCAGGATCCAGCGTGATAACCTTGTGCCCCATGTAGATAGCAGAAATGGCCATCATCTGACCCAGCTGACCGCCACCGATAATTCCGATTGTTTTAGATGAGCTCATTGGTAGACTCCTCTGCGATTTTTCCTTGCTCTTCTGCGAAATCTGCCAATGCTGTCGCAATAGCCTGGTCCTCTACTGACAGGAGACGGAGGGCAAAGAGGGCCGCATTTGTCGCTCCTGCTTCACCGATAGCCATCGTCGCAACAGGCACACCACCTGGCATCTGTACGATAGAGTAGAGTGAGTCCACTCCACTAAGAGCGCGCGATTTGACAGGTACACCGATGACAGGAAGGGTTGTTTTGGCTGCGACCATTCCTGGCAAATGGGCTGCGCCACCTGCACCTGCGATAATGACCTTGATACCGCGACTACGAGCTTCCTCCGCATGTCTGAACATGAGGTCTGGTGTGCGGTGGGCAGAAACAACTTTCTTTTCGTAAGCTACACCGAAGCGGTCTAGGACTTCGGCTGTTTGTTGCATGGTAGCCCAGTCGGATTTTGAGCCCATGATAATGGAAATTACTGGTTTCATTTATTCTCCTTTTTCTTCCTTTCAACAATCACCTTAGGTTGTGAGGAACGGCAGCAGCCACCAAAGGTGTCTCATGCCTAAATCGGAAGCTCAAGGTCTTCCAATTTCCCTGAACGATTGGATTATCATTCAATCGTTCATTCACAACGGCGGTGATTGTTCTATATTAGCTCGCTAACGCTCGCAAACCATACGATCATTAGCGTATTTGGCGACTTCGTCGCGTTATTCTTATATCTTTACTTAATTGCCTTGCTTCCGATATCTGTTCGGTAAAAGAGGCCTTCTGTTTTTTGCTGGGAGAGTTCTTGGTAGATGGTATCTTGGGCTTCTTGAACGGCATCGGCTGTGGTAACTAGCATATAGACACGTCCGCCATTTGATAGCAATGCTCTGCTATTTTCCGCAAACTTAGCTCCAGCATAGTAGGTGATAATGTCGCCTTCGGTCTTGGATGGAAGCTTAACACCTTTTTCATAGTCTAGCGGGTAGCCCTGGGATGCGACAACCACACCCAGAGTCACACCCTTGTCCGTCCACGTGATGTTCGGATCCTTGCCATCAAGAATATCCGTGATATTTTGCGCAAAGTCAGATGTCAAACGAGGCAAGATAATCTGTGTTTCGGGATCACCAAAACGAGCGTTGAACTCTATAACCTTCGGACCGTCAGCAGTCAAAATAAGCCCCGCGTAGAGGACACCAAGGTACGGACGACCTTCTTTAATCATCCCTTCAAGAACTGGCTTGACAATAGTCTCCACTGCCGTATCAACTACACTCTGTGGTAAGTGGGGAACTGGTGCATAGGCACCCATCCCACCAGTGTTAGGCCCCTTGTCGCCATCATAGGCACGTTTGTGGTCCTGAGCTGTTGGCATGGTGTAGAACTTGTCACCATTGACAAAGGCAAAAAGTGAAAATTCCTCTCCTTCAAGGAATTCCTCGATAACCACACGCGCACCTGAGTCACCGAATTTATTGTCCAAAAGCATCTCATGAGCAGCTTCGACTGCTTGCTCAACCGTCTCCGCAACAACGACACCCTTCCCAAGCGCCAAGCCATCCGCCTTGACCACGATTGGGGCACCTTTCTCCTCGATATAGGCCTTGGCCTCCTCGAAATCTGAAAATGTGCCGTAGGCTGCTGTCGGAACGCCGTATTTGACCATGATTTCCTTGGCAAAATCCTTGGACCACTCCAGCTCCGCTGCAGCTCTAGTCGGACCAAAGGCCTTGAGGCCTGCTGCATTGAAATCATCCACGATCCCAGCCGCAAGGGCATCATCTGGACCGATAAAGGTCCAAGCAATATCGTTCGCTTTTGCGAAGTCAATCAGCTTAGAATGTTCGGAAATAGAGATATTTACCAATTCCAGACCATCCAGAGTCATTCCGTCATTCCCAGGAGCCACAAAGACTTTTTCAACGTCTTTTGATTCAAGCAACTTCTTAGCAATCGCATGTTCACGACCACCAGAACCGACAACTAACAGTTTCATCTCTCAACCTCTTTTGCGAATTATTTACTAATATTATACCATAAACGTTCGTTTTAATCTAATTATATCTACAAGTAGAAAACTACAACATAGAGTAAACTTACTGAAGCTAGTTCATTTTTTAAATCTTTAAACACCTAATGAGGCTGGGACAAAAAAATTTTGACTTTAGGGATTCTATACGATAAATTCTTAGACTTGGTAAATGAAATAAAAAAGCGAACAAGAAAAAATTCTGATTGTCAGAAAACTATCTTTGTTCGCTTTTTATATTTAAGGCTAGACTTTTGTCCCAAGCTCATTAAGTGCGGAATATCTCTAAAGTATGTAGCCATGTTTTATATCTACCAGACATAGGAAATCTGATTTATTCGTTTCATTTTTATATCAATTACATCAAAACACTCTGGTGTGAATATAGCTAAATTGAAACCTTCTAGATTCATAACACTACGGAATTCAATTCCTTGAAAGGCATATTGTTCAGGATATTCTTCTGAGACTATAGATCTGACAAAATCAGCTATATATTGAGTTGGGAGATAATCTAAAACATCATCAGACTTTCTCATTACTCTCCCCATCTCATAATCAATTTGTTTTAGATGCTTTTTATTAATTGCCAACTCAGCAATGTCATCAATAATCCCATCTTGAAAGGGACTAATTTCATTGATTTTTTTAAAATCAATAACTGTTATAGGAGACTTTAATTCAAAAGTCCCAATGCAGACATGGTCATATAAACCTGTTCTAGTTTCATGTAATGCTGTTTTTTCTGTATCACCCAAATATAACGTCACAATCCCTCTTGCATTCGCTCTTCCATCAGCAGATTTACCTTTAGGGGGTGCACCTATTTCTTCCGGCTCAAATTGTTTTCTATCTTTTGCAATTCTACATCTAAAGAATTGTTCTCCTCCTGAATAAGTCTTTTGGATAGCTTCACAATACTTTGCTAAAATACCTTTATTAATCTGGTTAGAATGAAAACGATTATTATATTTAATATCTTCAACAAAACATTCCCAACCCTTACTGAATAACGAATGCTCCTGTAAATAGATAGGATCATACATTTTATCTACTCCAACAGGTGAGTTTAACAAATTTGGAATTTCTTCAAACAGTTCTTTACAAATTTCTGAAAGCATTTGATAAACCTTATACTCATCATTAGTAGTAAATATGTTCCAATTTGTTGCTACTTCAGTTTTTAATAGCGTCTCTTGCCCAGATTGGAAATTTTCTATTTTTTCTATTGGAGAAAAAATAGAAATAAATGAACTAAAATAATCAATTAAATAATTATCTTTCTGCGTATCATAAACAAAGTCATTCGCATTACTACATAAATCACAGCTAGACTGTCTTTCAGCTATGATTACTTGAGATTTAAGAATTTCATCTGCAAAGCATTTTTGACAAAACTTCATTAACTATCTGTCTCCATTTATTTGATCAAGATATTTACCAACCAATTCAATATGATGCATCATGGTTAATTTTTTAATGGTGCCAAGACCTGGATAAGAGCCCGTTCTATACAGTTTTTCAAACTCATTGATTGCCAGTGTTCTTTGCACTTGACCCGCATCAACATAACCAATTAATTTCTCAAGTGCTTCCTTAAACTTACCAGCTGGATTTGTTGGCTCTTGATTAGTATCTGATACAAAATGGTGAATTCTTAGATTTTCATCAGAGTCAAAATAAACGATATGAATAGCTATAGCAGTGGGGGCAAATCCTGAATCACTGTAGCTCTCGCCAACGATAGAGTAATCCGAAAATCCCTTATACCCATCCTTTAAAAAATATTTATGATCTTCTGAGAAAAATTCATCTGTTTTTTTAGCATAATCTACATTTCTTGGCGCTTTCTTAAATCTGTCACTAATTTTGACTTTGCTCCCGCTAACCTCTCTGTTTAACTTACTGTCTTCCCCAATAATATTGTAGGCTGTTAGTTCTGTATTATAATTATCTTCGTATCCATTTAAATCATCAGGATCTTTACATATTGTGATTTGCCTATTCATGTCATCATTCTGCTTGAAATTATCAGCTTTTTGATAATCTGTGCTCATCAGTGAGGCAAAGTACAAATGCTCACTCTGCTCAATCACTTTGTCTAAGCGGCTTGCTCGATTTTTTTCGTTTTTGCTGTATTCCTCATTAAAGAACCCTACTGCTGGATTCATGATGAGGGCGCACGGTTGCTTCTTCGTTGCAAATGCTTCCAAAGCGCTGACCAGAGTTGGGGATAATCTCACTGGTTCAATAATTGGAATAACATTGTTGCTTAACTTATTATTTTCTAATAACTCTCTGAGCGCTATTAATTCATATTGCCGACCTCTTAGGTATGGAAAATACATACTTTGCTCCTCCTATTTTTGTAAAAATTGAGCAAGTGCATCATAATCCTTTGGTTTAAAGTTCATGAAATACACCAAAAACTTGAGTTCATATGGGACCGCCGCAAACAATTCTTTATTGATTGGATTTCTTTTTTTCAGTTCAATTAAAAAATCTGAATAAAATTGCTCTAGTCGAATATCCTCAGTTAGTTGCCTACAAACATCGTAATAATCGAATTGAGAGACCTGAGGTAAAGAACCAAAACGCTTCTCAATAATACTTTCATATTCGCGTTTCCGAAGAATACTGAAAATGACATCTCTATCTAAATCATTATTGTATTCCTTGGGTTCCATCACTGTTTTAATTTTTACGTTTTTTTGTAGAATATATAGACCAATAGGTTTATTAATCTCAGCAATTTTTCTTTTTGCCATGTCAATGTTCTTTTCGTATGTCACAATGGCAACATGGTTAAAAGCTTTATAATATTCATTGATTTGATTTTCAAGTCTGTCAAAATTGTCTAATTCTGTTTTTATTTCATACACAACCGCCTTTCCGTTGATTAAAATAAAATCTGGTTTTGCTCGACCGACAGGTATCTCTGTTAAAGCTGTTGTAGTATTGACACTATGTATTCCTAATAAACGTTTATTTAAAAGAGTATTCTTATAGAAGTATTCGTTCCGATACGACCGAGATAGTTTATTATAAATATTTTGAATAGTGGACAAATTATTTTCTAATTTATAATGTTGCGAAACACGCTCAAAAACTGGATCTTTTTTATTTTGTACGAGATTTTTGATAGTATTTCTGGAAAAAAATCTATTTATTAAATAATTTTTTTTAATTTCCAAATCAATCCCCTCCTTGATTGCGCTCTGCTAACATCATTATATCAAAAATATCTACTTCTAACATAGTTTATCATAACTTTATTTATTACCTTGCTGATAAAATTATGATGTTTTCTAATTTACAAATAAATTCGCTTCTCATAATTTTTTATTAATCTATTATTTCATTTCAAAAAAAGGAAAGAAACTGTTTTCTTCCCTTTCGTTTTCTTAATGTCTAAAATGTCTCACGCCTGTGAAGACCATAGTCAAGCCATATTTGTCAGCGGCTTCGATAGATTCTTGGTCACGAACGGAGCCTCCTGGCTGGATGATGGCCTTGATCCCTGCCTTAGCGATTTCTTCCACGTTATCCGCAAATGGGAAGAAGGCATCCGAAGCAAGGACAGCACCGTCAAGACGGTCTTTGGCTTGTTCAATGGCGATGCGAACAGAAGCCACTCGGTTGGTTTGACCTGGGCCAACACCGAGTGTCATATGGTCGTTGGTTACGATGATACCGTTTGATTTGACGTACTTGATAGCTTTCCAAGCGAACTCAAGGGCAGTCGCTTCAGTTTCTGTTGGTTGGCGTTTGGTCACCACTTGCCAGTCAGCCGGGCTCTCTTTCACCACGTCTTGGTTTTGCACCAGAAGTCCACCTACTACACCTGTGTATTCTGCTTCCACTTCACTAGCATCTTGAGCGTCAAATGGCAAGGCAAGGATACGCAAGTTTTTCTTTTTGTTGGTCAAAATGGCTAGCGCTTCATCCGTATAGCTTGGTGCGATGATGATTTCAAGGAAAACGCCATGCATCTTCTCAGCTGTCGCAGCATCCACCTCACGGTTAAGAACGACAATCCCACCAAAGATAGACACTGGGTCAGACTCATAAGCATAGTCCCAAGCAGTCTCGATGTCATCAGCTTGACCGATACCACAAGGATTCATGTGTTTGAGAGCCACAACGGTTGGACGGTCTTTGAAGTCACGGATAATACGAATGGCAGCATCCGCATCGCGGATGTTGTTGAAAGATAGCTCCTTACCGTTGAGCTGTTTCGCTGTTGCAATCGAGTAATCCGTTGGCAAAGCTTTTTGGTAGAAATCTGCATCCTGTTGAGGATTTTCCCCATAGCGCATGGCTTGTTTGAGGTCATAGGTCAAGGTCAACTTTTCAGGTTTGCTTTCGCCCACTTGAGCTGTGAAATATTCTGCAATCAAAGCATCATAAGCTGCTGTGTGACGGAAAACCTTGGCTGCCAGACGTTGACGAGTTTCGTAAGTCGTTTCGCCGTTAGCTGCCAATTCGTTAAGCACCACAGCATAGTCAGAAGGATCTACCACAACTGTTACGCTGGCGTGATTTTTCGCTGCCGAACGAAGCATAGACGGACCACCGATATCGATGTTTTCAACGGCATCAGCGTAGGTCACGTCTGGTTTTAGAATGGTTTCCTTGAATGGGTAAAGGTTGACCACTACAAGGTCGATAAGCTCGATCTTATTGTCCTTAGCCGCCTCAAGGTGGCTATCCAAATCACGACGAGCCAAGAGCCCACCATGGATATTTGGGTGAAGGGTCTTGACACGGCCGTCCATCATTTCTGGAAAACCCGTCACATCATCGATCGCAATGGTCCCCACCCCAGCATTATCCAGGGTAACTTTTGTCCCACCTGTCGAGATGATATCCCAACCAAGTTTTTTAAGTTCTTGGGCAAATTCAACAATGCCCGCTTTGTCTGAGACGCTGATTAAGGCCTTTTTCGTCATTCTATTCCTCTTTCTTTAGATCCAAGCGCATAGCGACTTCGTTATTTTCTTCTATAAATCCTGTTTCCTGAAAACCCAGACTAGTCAACAGGTGCTTCATTTTTTCATTTCCAACCACATAATCTGCGGTAATATGACTGCAAGCTCTATCCATCTGGGCCTCTTTGATTAGAACTTCCAAGGCTTTTCGACCATAACCTCTTCCTTGGTACTACTGACCAATCATTATCCGCCAGATAAAGTATTCCGCTTCATCCTTGTCTATTTCTAGCAGGAGAAAGCCAACCACTTGCTTATCCCAATAGATTGCCATCGGAAACACATCTTCGTTTTTCCGGTAGAGCCATGCATCAGCTAAAGAGCGCACATTTGGAGCTACGAAACGTGCTCGTTCATCAGCTTCTGATATTTTCAAATCCAACACTGCCTGAAAACTGCTCTCATCTACCAATTTCAGTTCAATCATTTTTTCTCCTAGCAAGATTACGCAATCAAAACTTGATTTACTTCTTACATTCTCTCCACTCCCAAGCTATCCAGCACCTCTGGATACAACTTGTACTCCGCTTCATGAATGCGAGCTTCAAAGCTTTCGATGGTATCATCAGCTAGTCGTGGCACTCGGACTTGCTTGATAACCTTTCCTGTATCTACACCAGAGTCCACCCAGTGAATGGTCACGCCGCTCTCAGTAACTCCAGCATTCCAAGCGTCCTCAATCCCATGAGCTCCTGGAAATTCTGGCAGGTAGGCTGGATGAATGTTGATAATTCGGCCCTCATAAGCTGACAATAAAGTTGGCCCAACGATTTTCATGTAGCCAGCGAGGCAAACCAAGTCAATCTGGTGTTCTTCCAAGAGCTCGACAAGAGCTGCTTCGTAGTCCGCCTTGTTCTCAAACTCCTTGAGTTCAAAAGCATAGGACAGGACGCCGAGCTTGTCTGCACGTTCGAGCACATAGGCGTCACGATGGTCTGAAAAGACAAACTCCACCGGAAATTCTTCAGCAATCACCTGAAAATTTGAGCCATTACCAGAGGCAAAAACCGCTATTTTTTTCATTTGATGATGACACTTTCGTTTTCTTTCTTGACGATGCGACCAATTTCATAGACTGGTTCATCCAACAAATCCTTGACGCGACCTACATTTTCAGGGCTAACTGCCAGCATGAGTCCCACACCCATATTGAAGATTTCAAACATTTCTTCATGCTTTATTTCACCGTATTTTTCAAGGGCTTTGAAAATCGGAAGCACTGGGACCTTGTCTTCTTCAATTTCCGCAGCTAGGTCAGCCGCAAACATACGAGGGACATTCTCGATAAAGCCCCCACCTGTGATGTGGGCAATCCCGTTTACCAAGCCTTCCTTGATGAGTGGCAAGACAGCCTTGACGTAGATACGAGTTGGCTCAAGAAGGACTTCCTTGAGTTTCTTGCCTTCCAATTCTGGCAAGACTTCCTCACCTGTATAGTTGGCAAAGACACGACGCACGAGTGAGTAACCATTTGAGTGAATACCACTCGAAGCAAGCCCGAGAAGGACATCTCCTTCAGCTACTTTTGAACCGTCTATGATTTGAGATTTTTCAGCCACACCTACTGCAAAACCAGCCAGATCGTAGTCATCTGCGCCATACATACCAGGCATTTCAGCCGTTTCCCCACCGATGAGAGCAGCGCCTGCCTGCACACAACCTTCTGCCACACCAGCAACGACTTGTTCTAGTTTAGCTGGTTCATTCTTGCCAGTCGCGACGTAGTCAAGGAAGTAAAGAGGCTCCGCACCTGCAGCGATGATGTCATTAACACACATGGCCACACAGTCCTGCCCGATGGTATCGTGCTTGTCGTACTTGATAGCCAGCATGAGCTTGGTTCCGACACCGTCAGTCCCTGAAATCAAGACGGGCTCTTTGACACCTGTTTTTGAGAGGTCAAACATGCCACCGAAACCACCAAGAGCTCCCATGACACCCGCACGCTCCGTGCGAGCCACATGCTTTTTGATCCGCTCAACAACTTCATAACCCGCTTCAACATCCACACCCGACTGGGCGTACGCATTTTTATTTGCCATTTTATTTTTCCTTTTCTTTGAGAAGATTGCGACGTATTTTTAGATAAACAATTATTTTATCTAAAAATACTAGTCAGGGCTCTAGCTTTGGTCCCATAGGGCAAAGCGTCTACTGACAAATGCTTTAGCTTTTAGTCAGTAGCGAGACGTGGAGCATAAGCATTTTTATTTGTCATCTTCTCTTCCTTTCCTTTCATGGAGAGTCTTTATCCGTCTATTTGTAAAAACTGGTCTTATCCCCCAAACTTCTACGATAGTCTTCCTCATAGTCGTAGAGAGGAGTTGGGTAGTCGCCGTCAAAGTAAGCGACACAAAGACCACCGTTTGGCGCATCTGTTTCAATCCCGATAGAATCAATCAAGCCATCAATCGAAAGATAGGTCAGGCTATCCGCACCAATGATTTGGCGAGTTTCTTCGACCGTATGATTGGCCGCAATCAGCTCCTGACGCGTCTGGATATCAATCCCGTAAAAACATGGATAAGCTAGCGCTGGACTACCAATAGCAACGTGAACTTCAGAAGCCCCCGCTTCTTTCAAAAGCTGAACGATACGGCGAGAGGTTGTCCCACGAACAATGGAATCATCAATCATGACCACACGTTTGCCTTTGACAACGCCCGAAACAGCAGACAGTTTCATCCGCACCCCTTGCTCCCGCAATTCTTGAGTCGGTTGGATAAAGGTGCGTTGGGTGTATTGGTTTTTGATGAGACCCATTTCATTTGGCAGACCAGATTCTTCTGCAAATCCCATGGCTGCGCTGAGCGAGGAATTTGGCACACCGACCACAATATCCGCTTCGTGCTTGAACTCACGCGCCAATTGAGCTCCCATTCTCTTGCGGGCTGTATGGACGTTGACACCATGGATATTGGAGTCAGGACGGGCAAAATAGATATACTCCATAGAGCAAATCGCCAACTGGGTATCATTCGTATAGCTATCGTACTGAATCCCATTGT
Organism: Streptococcus oralis; assembly: GCF_024399415.1. Lineage (NCBI taxonomy): Bacteria > Bacillati > Bacillota > Bacilli > Lactobacillales > Streptococcaceae > Streptococcus > Streptococcus oralis. The sequence goes on along the minus strand of NZ_CP029257.1, from coordinate 41,969 downwards.
CATCCACAATCACAATTTCCCCTGGTTTCACATCACGAATCCACTCGGCACCAATGACTTCAAAGGCACAGGTCTCAGATGAAACCACAACTGCTCCATTGGCCATTTTCCCAATAGAAAGTGGACGGAAACCATTAGGATCAAGCGCAGCAATCAACTTGTCCTCAAACAGCAGGATATAAGCAAATCCACCTTTGACAAGACTGAGCGCCTCTTTGATTTTGCCCATCAAGTTCGGATTGTGACTCCGACGAATGAGGTGGGCCAAGATTTCCGAGTCCGAAGTTGAACTGAAAATAGCTCCTCTTTGTTCCAATTCTTGCTTGAGCGATCCGGCATTGGTCAAGTTTCCGTTATGAGCAAGGCCAAACTGCATATCATGAAAGCGAAAAAGGAAGGGCTGGATGTTATCCACAGAAGCTTCGCCAGCAGTCGCATAACGCACATGCCCAATCGCGCTCGTTCCTGTCAATTTATCCAAATTAGCTGGATTTCTGAACACTTCTGATAAAAGCCCCATATCACGATGACGCTTCAATTGCCCCTGATCATTGGAGAGGATTCCTGCCCCTTCCTGACCACGGTGCTGAAGACTATGGAGACCAAAATAGGTCAATTTAGCAGCATCTGGATGTCCCCAGATACCGAAAACACCACATTCTTCATTAAGAGATTTTACTTCGTATGTCATTTTTTATACCTTTTATTTCCCTGTGAAATAACGTACCGCCGACGCAAACAGGTGCTGGTCTTTATTCCCTGGGATGTTTTGGAAAAGACCGTCTTCATAACGTTCTGAGTGTCCCATCTTACCGATGATTTGACCATTCTTGCTGGTAATTCCTTCGATGGCATTTACCGAACCATTCGGATTGTACTTAGAATCCATACTTGGTTTGCCGTCAAAGTCAACGTATTGGCTAAAGATTTGACCATTGTCACGGAGCTCCGCAAATTCCTCAGCCGTCGCGACAAACTTCCCTTCACCGTGTGACACTGGGATGGCATGGATATCGCCCACTTGCACTCCAGCCAACCATGGCGAGTTGGTATTGGCAATTCGCGTTTCCACCATCTTAGCCACGTGCTGGTTGGCATCATTGTAGAAGAGGGTTGGACTAGTGCTGCTTGCATCTTCAAAGTTGCCATATGGAAGAAGACCTGATTTGACGAGGGCTTGGAATCCATTACAGATACCGATAATCAAGCCACCACGAACGATAAAGCTATCAATGGCTGCACGCACTTTTTCATTGAGCAAGATATTCACGATAAATTTAGCTGATCCATCCGGCTCATCCGCAGCTGAGAATCCACCTGCAAAGAAGAGAATGTTTGCCTTGCCGATATTGTCAACCATGGTTTCAACTGACTTGACAATAGCTTCTTCATTCAAGGTCACAAATGGCACCAAGTTAACCTCTGCACCTTCTTTTTCAAAAGCTTTTGCTGAGTCATATTCTGAGTTTGTTCCTGGGAAGACTGGGATGTAAACCACTGGTTTTTCAATAGTTTCCTTGGCTTTGATGACTGCGTCAGAAGCGACAGCTGGCACTTCAGCCAATTCTTTAGCTTGGGCAAATTCAGTTGGGTAAACTTCTTCCAGTTTCCCTTGGAAGGCACTGTCAAGTTTCTGTCCATCTAACTTCACACCGTTGACAAGGAGTGTAAAGTCTACTCTTGTTCGTCCAATCTTCTCTACTCCAGTGATTTCTTCAGGAGAGGTGAAGACAAATCCACCCAATTGAGCTGTCAAAGCTATCTCAAGTTCAGGCAAGGTCACCTCTGCACCGATATGGTTCCCAAAGGTAGCAAGAGCCAAGCTTTCAAGGACACCACCATATTTAACAGCTGATGCAGATGTTACTTTGTGATCAGCTTGGATGGCTTCAAATTGAGCAAAATTAGACTTAATCAAGTCAAAATCAATCTCTGCAGCAAGAGCTTGACCTGGGATGTAGTAGATATTTTCACCAGCAGTCTTGAACTCAGGAGAGAGCACCTTACGGCTATCTGCCGTCGTCACCCCAAAGGCAACCAAGATTGGCGGTACGGTCAATTCTTCAAAGGTACCAGACATGGAGTCCTTACCACCGATAGATGGCAAGCCAAGCTGGATTTGTGCTTCGATAGATCCTAGAAGAGCCGCTACTGGCTGACCAAAACGCTCTGCTTGTTTATCCATGCGTTCGAAATACTCTTGGTAAGAGAAGCGAGCCTTAGACCAGTTTGCACCAGTAGCCACCAAACGAGCGGTTGCTTCGATAACCGCATAGGCAGCACCGTGGTATGGAGACCATTCTGCCACATAAGGGTTGAAACCTTGCGCCATGACAGACGCAGTGTGAGTCACGCCGTGTTGAACTGGCAATTTCTGCACAGATGCCTCAGTTGGTGTGAGTTGGTAGCGACCGCCAAGTGGGTGATTGACCGTTGAACGACCGACCGAGCAGTCAAAGATAGTCTGCAAGCCTTTTTGACTTGCATGGTTGAGATCAGATAGAACCGCAAGGGTATCAGCTTCAAGTGTTTCAGCACTTGTTTTACGCTCTTCTGGGAGCTTGACATCCTTGTCTACCACCTTGACATCGACAACCACGCGCACACCGTTTGTATCAAGGAAACGGCGTTCCAAGTCGACAATCGTTTCACCATTCCAGTGCATGACAAGATTTGGTTTTTCAGTCACTGTCGCAACAACAACAGCATCAATATTTTCTTTGTTACATTCCGCAACGAAGGCATCTACATCCTCAGGACGAACCACCACAGCCATCCGTTCTTGTGATTCAGAAATAGCAATTTCGGTACCGTTCAAACCTTGGTATTTAAGAGGAACCTTGTTGAGGTCGATTTCAAGACCATCTGCCAATTCACCGATAGCCACACAGACACCACCAGCGCCAAAGTCATTGGATTTCTTGATCAGACGAGTGACATCTCCATTACGGAAAAGACGTTGAATCTTACGTTCTTCGATGGCATTCCCTTTTTGAACCTCAGCACCAGCAGTCTCTACAGACTCAACTGTTTGAACCTTAGAAGATCCCGTTGCACCCCCGACACCATCACGTCCAGTCTTACCACCGAGCAAGATAATCACATCGCCGGCTTCCGGTTTTTCACGGACTACATTGCCCTTAGGAGCAGCACCAACAACGGCACCAAGCTCCATGCGTTTGGCTACAAAGCCTGGGTGGAAATATTCACGAACGTAGGTCGTCGCAAGCCCAATCTGGTTCCCGTATGAAGAATAACCATGAGCCGCTGTTTTAGAAATAACTTGTTGTGGCAATTTCCCAGCGCGAGTTTCCGAAATCGGTGCTGTAATATCTCCAGCACCTGAGATACGCATAGCTTGGTAAACGTAGGAACGACCTGACAATGGGTCACGAATAGCTCCACCGATACAAGTAGCAGCCCCACCAAATGGTTCGATTTCTGTTGGGTGGTTGTGGGTTTCGTTCTTAAACATGAGGAGCCAAGGTTCCTTGACACCATCAACGTCCACTTCGATTTCAACCGAGCATGCATTGATTTCGTCAGACACTTCCATATCGTCTAAACGACCATTAGCACGCTCATAACGACCAAAAATAGTCGCCATATCCATCAAGGTTTGTGGCTTTTCAGACCGACCTAGTTCATCACGCATGGCAATATACTTGTCATAAGTCGCTTGCAATTGCTTTTGGAATTTAGAAGCTGAGAAATCAATCTGTTTCAACTCCGTCTCAAAAGTCGTGTGACGGCAGTGGTCAGACCAATAAGTGTCCAAAACCTTGAGCTCTGTTTCTGTCGGCACGCGCCCGATTGACTTGAAGTAGTCTTGGATAAAGAGCAAATCATCCACTTCCATGGCCATCCCTTGCTCAGCCTTGTAGCGAGCAAAGTCTTCTGCCGTATAGTTTTCAAAGAAAGTCAATTTTGGAATAGTCTTGTCCGACTCTGAAAATTCCTGCTTGGCAATCCCTGTCGTGATGTCCTTGAAACGAGAATCAACTGGGTTGAGCAAGTAGTTCTTGACTGCTTCCAACTCAATCGCATCAATATCCTTATTGACCAAGTAAAGCTGGGCTGTGTTGACTGTTACATCACTTGAACTTCCCAGTAAAAGCAAGGCTTCCTGTGAAGAAGCTGCACGCTGGTCAAATTGACCAGGCAGGCTTTCAATGGCAAAGAAAGCATAGTTGGCAAGATCCGCTTGCACGGCCGCTTCGTCCAAGACATGATCCGTCACCTGCTCAGAGAAGATGTGCTTCTCTGCAGGTGCAAACAAGTCCTCTGCCAAATCAAAGACATCATAAACCTGCACAATGCGAATACTTTTCAAAGTTGACAGTTCCAAGTTGTGCTGGAGTTCCCTTACCAAACTCTCTGACTTAACCTGAAAATCAGCCTTTTTTTCAACAAAAATACGTTTATCCATCAATTCTTATTCCTTTATTTCAGCTCTTGCAATGTTCTCAAACGACCTTGAAGATGTTATTTTAAACCTTGCAACTTTTCCCAGACAACTTCGTAAACATCAGTTAGTTCTCCCAATCCACGACGGAAAACATCCTTGTCCATATGATTGCCATCTGCATCCCACAGACGGCAGTTATCTGGTGAAAACTCGTCTGCCAAGATAATCTTGCCATCCTTGTCAAAACCAAACTCTAGCTTAAAGTCAATCAATTTAAGACCAATCTCAGCAAACCAAGCTTTCAAGAGCTCATTGATACGACGGGTTTCTTCTTTCAAGTAAGCAATCTGCTGGTCATCCGCAATTTTTAGGAATTTCACATGCTCATCATTGATAAAGGGGTCATCCAAATCATCATTTTTATAGTAAAATTCGACAATTGGAGTCTCAAATGCAATACCTTCTTCTACGCCAAAACGTTTTGAAAAGGAACCAGCCGTGTAGTTGCGGAGCACAACTTCCAAAGGAATAATCTCAACTTTTTTATTGAGCTGTTCCGTATCCGAAAGCTTCTCCACAAAATGAGTTGCTACACCAGCCGCATTTAATTTCTCAAAAATAAAAGATGAAATCTGATTATTTAACACTCCCTTACCCGCAATCTGCTCCTTCTTGACACCGTTGAAGGCAGTCGCCTGGTCCTTGTAAGTTGAAATAATGAGATTTTCATCCTCAGTTGTATAGATATCCTTGGCTTTTCCCGAATAGATCAGTTGTTTTGACATTTTAAAGTTCGCCTTTCGTTTTACTTGAGCACATTCTACCACAAAAGCATGAAAAATTCAAGATTTTTACGAATAAATAACATTTTCCTGTTTTAAGCGTAAAGAAAAACTGCAAGATGAACTCTTCTTACAGTTTTAAAACCATTTATCCTCTGAAAAACACGAATATTACCCTTTATTTAGAAATTGATCCCAAAAATAACGGAAATAGCTTTTCTTCCCTGTGATCATCTGCAGGCGGCCTTCTAAACCATAACGAAGTGTTGCAGCCTGCTCCGAAGTTAAATTAGTCTCCGCCTCAATTTTAAAGAAATTTCCTTGTTCAGTTTTTGTAGCTGTCGCATCAATACTTGTAATCGTGGAATCCAGGAAAATTTGATTCTTCGCATCATTAGTCGTAGTATAACGAACAGAGTCCCCAATCTTGACTCTAGCAACATCTTTTGAACTGAGATAAGCTGTGAGTTTGGTTTTCCCTTCTTTTTCCAAGGATGGGTAGAGTTGGGCTAGCAGGGTTCCTTCTGCGACCATCGTAGATTCACTAGTCTCAGGATTGAGGTGTAGCACCCCATCCTCACTTGCTGTAATCTTCCCTTTATCTAGGAGACCTCCCTGTACCTTCTTACCCGATTCTGCTTCTAAAATTTTCTGATCCAAAAGAGTTAATTCCTGACCGACTTTGACTAAGTGCTGAGATTTGAGCGATTCCAGTTGACTATCCAGTCCCGTTGCATAGGCTTGTTGAGCTCCAGAACCCGCATACTGCACACGATAGGTAGCTAAACTAGACTCTAGCTGGGCAATTTGTGCATCCACCTGTGCAATAACTTGTGATTTAACTTGCGAATCATCTCCAGCTTGGTTTTTATAGGTCTGATAAAATGAGTAGGCTGCATTTTGACTATCCAGTTGAGCTCCTGTTTCAATCGCCGACTTAGCTGTTTTGTAGTCTCGGATTTTATCCTCTGTTTGGCTGATAAGATTGCCAATCTCGGCCTGGCTCTGACTTGCTACCGCATTTTGAGAAGAGATGCTGGCATTTTGTTGAGAAACATTACTTCTTAGACCATTCGCTTGGCTGAGATAGTCTCTAAACATCTCCTGATAACCAAACTTATCCGCCTCTGGAAATTGATCGCTCCCCTCTTTCAAACTGGATTGCAAATACCCCAACTGCTTTTTTTGATCCTTTAGCATCTCCAATTGACTGGCATATGCCTCTACCTGGACAGCCTCCGCCCCTTGCTGGTACTGAACGAGCAGATCTCCTTGCTTGACCAACTTGTTCTCTTCCAGATAATTGGTCACAATCCGTTGATTGCTAGTCGACTGGATATTGGCAATAATCCGACTAGGTTCGACAGTGGCTCTGGTAGACAAACTAATTTCCTTCTCTGCAAAGACTGCAAATCCTAGCAGAAACACGAGCAGAAGCGACATAGGTAAAATCACCCGACTGGAAAAATTATGGTAACGACGATGGTAAAACTCCGCACTTTCTAAAAATTCTGGTTTCATCTTCTCCTCTTTCTAGCTATTCACCAAATGGGCGTAAAAGCCATCCTGTGCAAGCAAGTCTGCATGGGTACCTTCTTCGACAATCTTGCCCTGATCCAAGACAACAACCTTCTCTGTCCGCTCAGCGATGGTCAAGCGATGGGCGATGAAAATCAAGGTCTTGTCCAAAGCCATGAGATTATCAACAATCCGCTTCTCTGTCAAAATATCCAAACTACTAGTTGCCTCATCCAAAATCAAGACCGGCGCATCTGTCAAGAGAGCACGCGCCAGAGCAATTCTCTGACGTTGACCACCTGAGATCCCTGCCCCATCCGAAGTCAATTCTGTCTGGTAATTCAGTGGCATGCGCTCAATATCCTCCCTAATCTCTGCTAATTCAACTGCCCGTAAGATATCTTCCTGAGTCGTTCCCTCCTTAGCTCCCAAAAGAAGATTCTCCAAAATCGTTCCGTTAAAGACATAGGGCTGTTGAGGCAGATAGTTGATAAACTGGCGCAGAGCTTTTTTATCAATCTGATTGAGATTGACACCACCCAGACTAATCTCTCCCTGACTTGGGTCGTAAAAATTAACCATCATTTTGGCTAAGGTGGTCTTACCCGAACCTGAAATCCCCACAAAAGCCATCTTAGACCCTTGCGGAATGGTCAAATTGATATCCGACAAGACATCACGCCCATAGCCATACTTATAGTGAACTTGTTTAAAGGTCATATCACCTTTCATCATGCTCAAATCTTCTACCGTTTTCTTCTCCTCAAACTCCGAAGCTACTAGATAAACCTCGTTAAGACGGTTATTGGCGACCTGCGCTGTCTGAAGTTTGGTTTGTAGGTTGATGATATTTTCCAAAGGATTGGTAAAGTAAACGAGCAGGGTGTTATAAGTGATCAGCTGGCCCAAACTCATTTTCCCATCCATGACAAGAATAGCTCCCAGCCAGAGAACGGCAACATTGAGCAAAAGCTGGGCAACTTTTTTCAGAGCCTTTTGCTGACTTTCTGCCCGACTATAGGCAAAGGATTTTTTCAGATAAGCTACAAATTCCTTGTCAATCTTTTGGTAACGCTGACTTTCACTGGTCAAAGATTTAATAGTCTCAATACCGTTGATGTCCTCGATAATAGAAGAAGACAGAACTGCATTGGCTTCCATAGTGTCCCGATTCATCTTTTCAAAAGGCTTCATAAAGGCAAAGATAATCGCTGTATAAATGGGAAGTGCAAGCAGACTAATGAAAAAGAGCGTTATATTTTGTGAAAACAAGACAAGCGAGATAATCAAAATCGTCGACACATCTAGGAAAATCGACAGAATAGTCGATGCCAGCGCATCGATGATACTGTTAGCATCCGTAAAACGAGATACAATCTCTCCTGTCCTGCGTGTCGCGAAAAAGGACATCGGTAGGTGAAAAACATGCTTGATGTAGGACAAAATCACATCAATTGACAGACGTTGCCCAAGGATTAGTAGGAGATATTCCTGGGCATAGGACAAAATCTGCTGGAGAATATAGACGATGACCAGCCCAATAGAGATAATACCCAGTGTCGAGCGCATCTGGTCTGGTACGTAACTGTCAATGATGGACTGAAGATAGTAGGAGCCCACGATATTGATCAGGGTTACCAAGAGTGTTGCCAAAACGATATTAGCAATCAAGCCCCGCTGTTTGAGCAAGATAGGTAAAAATGATAAGAGTCCTTGTTTTTTCTCCTTATGGGGGTTATAGTCTGGAGACGGAGCCATAAAGAGACTGACCCCTGTCCATTCTTGCGCAAATCGCTCACGGGAAATCTTGGTCAGCTTGACACCAGGATCTGGATCAGCGATATGAATGTGCTTTTTATCCTGACCTATCACCACATAGTAGTGGAGCAACTTCCCTTCCTTGAGCACATGAGCCACAAAAGGAAAGGTCAAATCTGGCAAATCAAAGAGCGTCATATCCGCCTTTATAGCCCGCGTCTCAAACCCAATCTCCTCTGCTACCTTTACAAGTCCCAAAGCGGTCGTCCCATCCATGGTCGTCTTGGCTAACTCTCGTAGATGAGCCAAGGAGTAATAACTACCGTAGTAGCCAAAGACCATAGCCAAGGAAGCCACGCCACAATCCATCTGATCCACCTGGGGACGATAGTGCCTTTTCCCAAATTTCATATCTTCTCCTTTTTCTAACAATCTCTTTAAAAATTTGTAAGATTATTTTAACCAAACAAGGATAAAAACAGGAAAATATTCCTAAATAAACTATTTTTACGCCTAAAACGCACTTTAAAAAGCATAAACTATTATTTAAATGTAAAAAGCAGAACAAAAGTTCTGCCTGTTTAAAGTAACCGTTAAAAAATGAATGTCTAGAAATAAACTATTCTGAAATGATATTTCTATGAAGCGAGAGAAATGTCACCAAGAATGATGAAATCTTAGGTATGTCAAAATATTCAAACTACGTAGGTAGATTTACTTTGTTTATATCGGCCACAATTCTAATCATTAGATAAGTTATAGAGCTAAACAATACAATAAACTCTGGCCAAGCTTTTCCTAGTAATTGAACAACTTTCATCTCAAACTCCGATCTGATGGTTCATCAATTTCCAATCGTACTTTCTTTTGTTTTGTACTTGTATCCTACATAAAACAGACCAAGCAGAATTGGATAAGTTTCTGGATAAAACAGAGTGTTGATCGGATTTTTCATAATCAAATACGTTGCGATATAAAGAATAATCGATACGACAAAATACCCCTCAGCAAATCCTAATAAGATTTTTTTCATAGCAGACTCCTATTTACCTGAAAAGAGTGCTCGAGTTGTTAAAATAGCTCCACCTGTATATACAAAACCTTTTACAAAACCAACTGCCACAGGGATAAGAAGGGGAAATGATCCCCCTTGAATTTCCTGCAAGTCCGTATCAGTCATTGTTTCAAATTCTAAAATAGATTTTTCCATATCATCTCCTCCTTCTATTACCATCTACCCGTCACATAATTATAACCTGCAATTCCTGCTGCAGTAATTCCACCAGCAATTTTAGCTGCTGTCACAGGATTAGCAATCACCCAAGCTACAATCGGCCATGCTCCCCCATTCACATCCGTCAACTCTTCTTCTGTAAGAGCTACAAAGTTCTGTTCCATGTTGTCAAAGTTTGTCATTTGTTTTCTCCTTTATTTTTAGTTTACGGTTTTTAGGCTTTAAACCATTTTAAAAACCAGATTGGGTAAATTACTGAAATCATTTCCTTATCTCCTTCCTTTTCTTCTCACTTTTTTATTCGAGAAGTAATTTAAAATGAACAGGTAAATTTCATTTATTTTAAATACCATTTGATCAACCATGGCAATAAGATTGGTAAATACATCACATAGTCTCCTTCCCTTTTTCCTTACCTATCTATTCGAAAAACAATTCGAAAATGAACAATTCATTCATTTTTATTTTAAAAACCACCTAATGAACCACGGATAAAAACCGGTAACATACATAAACGTTCCTCCTTTTTCTTTCTCATATCTTTATTCGCAATTTCTACTAAAAGCTTCTCTTTTTCTGCAAACAAAAAAACAACATGACTTGCATGTTGCTTTTGGCTATTTTTTATCTTTAATAATTGCTACTACATCCGCTACACTTTGAAGTTGATCGATTTCCTCATCAGTGATTTCGATACCAAATTCATCTTCTAGTGTCAAGACAAACTCCATCAAGTCCACTGAGTCCGCATCTAAATCGTCTTTCAAACTCAAGGCCTCTGTTACGGCAAAGTCTTCTCCCTGTCGCTCTTGGATAATGGTTACAATACGGTCAAAAATTTCTTTTTCTGTCATCTTTTTTATTCTCCTGAAAATTCACGCGCAGTCTGAGCAACTACGTCTGTTTCTAGCATGGTACGAATCTGACGAATCGTACTGTATACAGCCTTGGCATCACTTGAGCCATGGGTCTTAACAACAGGTGCCTTGACACCAAACAAAACTGCTCCTCCAACATCTGAATAGTTGAGCTGGGTCTTCAACCCTTTAAGACTATCCTTGAGAAGTAGAGCACCTAGCTTCGCTCGAAGGCCACCACCCGTAATAGCATTTTTAAGCAATCCCATGATTCCCAAAGCTGTACCTTCAATGGATTTGAGAACAGCGTTTCCCGTGAAACCATCTGTTACGACAACATCCGCAACGCCATTCATCAGATCACGCGCTTCCACGTTTCCGACAAAGTTCAAACTTTCATCAGCTACTAGCAAGTCGTATGTTTCCTTACGAAGCGGATCTCCCTTGCTGCTTTCTGTTCCGTTGTTGAGCAAACCAACACGTGGTTTTGCAATCCCACGAACATTCTTGGCATAGAAGGAACCTAGGACAGCATATTGATGCAGGTGTTGGGCTGTATTTTCTGCATTGGCACCAAGATCCAGCATATCAAACCCTTTTCCATCTATAGTTGGCAATGTTGACATAAGTCCAGGACGGTCGATATTCTTGATGCGACCCACGATGAAGAATCCTGCAGCCAACAAGGCACCTGTATTCCCAGCTGAGAGGACGGCGTCTGCTTCTCCCTCTTTGACTGCCTTGGCTGCCAAGACCATGCTGGCATTTTTCTTCTTACGGATAGCTTTTGTCGGCTCATCGTCTGAGTTAATTTTCTCATCCGTATGGATAATGCTGACGCGCTCTGTCGCCGTTAGATATTGCTTGATCTTGCTTTCATCTCCGTAGAGTTGAACCTCAATATCTGAAAAGTCAGCAAGGGCTTGATTGACACCCTCAACGATGGCTTGAGGTGCGTAATCGCCCCCCATAGCATCTACTGCAATTTTTTTCATTTATCTTCCTCTTTTAGTAATTGTCCCCAGTCTGCTAGGGAATCAATAAATTTCTTTGATTTTAGGTGAATCCCAACGTACTCTTCGTAGAGTTGATCCATAAACTTTCGTAAGTCTTGCTTGATTTCTGCCTTAAGCGAAATGGTCTCCAAGGTTTCAAAATTAATGGCTTGAAATTGATTGAGCAGATAAGGGATATTGGGATTTAGATGACAACGTCTCTCATCTTCATGATAATGCTCTGGGCAAAGGCAGGCTCCATATTTGAAAGAAAAGTCAAAGGCCTGACCGACCCGATGGCAAAAGACACACTCATTAAAATTAAGGCTGATTCCAAATCGAGTCAAGATTTGAATTTCAAAAATATTGGTTAAAACCTGATAATCTATCCCTGCTTCCATCAACTCCAGAGTCTTCCTCAAGAAAGCAAACAAGGGAGCATCCTGCTGATTATCCTGCAAACTAGCATCTGCAAGAGCTGCCACATAGGTAGCATAGGCCATGACAAAGAGATCACTATTAATCTTTGGAAAGGTCATGACCTCATGGTAGTCCTCGATGTAGCTAAGCCCGTCATCATTGATTCGCAAGAGAAATCGTGCCAACACCAAGGGCTGAATAACAGAAGCTAGTTTGGACTGACCAGCGTGTTTGACGAAAAACATGCGCTTGCCCGCTTGCTCGGTAAAGATCTTGACTAGCTTGTCATCCTCACGAAAGTTACGATTGTAGAGCACCAAGCCTTGACTCGTGATAGACTGAATCATGCTTCTCTCATGTACTCCTCAAGTCGTTTCATGGCCTCTCTGATCGTTTCCATGCTGGCTGCATAAGACAGACGCACATAGCCTTCTCCGTAACGTCCAAAGGCTGCACCAGGGATAAAGGCAACGGCCTTCTTATAGGCAAAATCCTTCAGAAAAGCAAAGGAGTCTTGATTGTAGCCCGCTGGAATCTTAGCAAAGATATAGAAGGCACCGTCTGGTTTGATAATCTCAAAACCAAGAGCTGTCATCTTTTCGATAATATAATCACGACGCTGAATGTATTCCTTCTTCATAGGCTCTGCGTCGTTTTTACCAGCGGTCAAAGCCTCCACCGCAGCATGCTGAGCCATAGTGTTTGCGGCAGTGACCAAGTATTGGTGACTCTTGATCAACTGAGCTGTGAAGGCCGCAGGAGCAAAGATGAAGCCTAAACGCCAACCTGTCATGGCATGAGACTTAGATAAGCCATTGATAATAATAGCCTGGTCTCTCAGCATAGTTCCCAAAGATACATGGGCTTGCCCTGTATAGGTCAATTCCGAGTAAACCTCATCACAGACAACAAAAATCTCATACTTGCGTAAAACGTCTGCCAAGGCTTCCAACTGCTCCCGACTATAGGTGATTCCTGTCGGATTGGCTGGATAGTTGAGAATAACTGCTTTGAGTTTATCCCCTTGCTCCAGAATGGCCTTTTCCAACATCTCAGGGGTCAAAACAAAACCATTTTCAGTTGTATCAATCTCGACAATCTCTGCCCCAACTAGATTGACAATCGGCTCATATCCTGGATAGGCAGGAGCTGGCAAGAGAACCTTGTCTCCTTCTTCTAAGATAGCTGTCAAAGTAGCAGATAAGGCCTCTGTCGCCCCAATTGTAACCAAGATTTCATTTTCAGGAGCATAGTCCAGTTGGTATTTTTCCTTAACAAAGTCACTAGCCGCCTGACGTAGAGTCAGCAGACCACTCATCCCAGTATAGTAGGATTGGTTCTGGTCAATGGCTCGCTTGGCTGCCTCCTTGATATGATCTGGTGTTGTAAAATCAGGTTCCCCCAAGGTCAAACGCAAGACCCCAGGAATCTCTGAAATAGCCTGGTCAAACTGGCGAATCAACGAAACTTGAATCTTGTCTAACTGTTTATTAAAGCGCTTGGTTAAGTCCATAGATATCCCCCTTGCTTACAGAACATAGTACTATTATACTACAAAAGCTCCCTGACCGCAAAATCCATCTGAAACCCGCATTTTTCACTTTCTGTTTTACTTTTCTTCTCGACAGGAGTATAATAATAAATGCTTATTTTCGGAGGTTTATATGTCATTTTTATCAAAAAATGGAGCAGGCATCTTTGCCTGCCTTCTCATTTCTATCGTATCTTGGTACTTAGGAGGATTCTTTCCTGTCATTGGCGCACCCGTTTTTGCCATTTTCATAGGAATGCTCCTAAATCCCTTTCTCTCATCCTATAAACAACTGGATGCTGGATTGACCTTTAGTTCTAAAAAATTACTCCAATATGCCGTTGTCTTGCTTGGTTTTGGTCTCAATATCTCGCAAGTCTTCGCAGTTGGGCAATCTTCACTCCCTGTTATCCTCTCCACCATTTCAATAGCCTTGATTATTGCCTACCTCTTCCAGCGCTTCTTTGCACTGGATACAAAACTGGCTATCTTGGTTGGAGTGGGATCTTCTATCTGTGGTGGCTCTGCCATTGCTGCGACAGCACCCGTTATCCATGCCAAGGAAAAAGAAGTTGCCCAAGCCATTTCCGTTATCTTTTTCTTCAATGTCTTGGCTGCGCTCATCTTTCCAACCCTAGGAACCTGGCTTCACCTATCCAATGATGGCTTCGCCCTCTTTGCAGGAACTGCGGTCAATGACACTTCCTCTGTAACGGCTACCGCCAGCTCCTGGGACAGTCTTTACCAGACCAATACCCTTGAGTCTGCAACCATTGTGAAACTCACGCGCACCCTAGCTATCATTCCCATTACGCTCTTTCTCTCCTACTGGCAAAGTCGCCAGCAAGAAAATAAACAAGGCGTACAGCTGAAAAAAGTCTTCCCACTTTTTATCCTTTACTTTATCCTGGCTTCTCTATTAACGACTCTTCTCACCTCTCTCGGTGTGTCTAGTAGCTTCTTTACCCCTCTTAAACAACTCTCCAAATTTCTCATTATCATGGCTATGAGTGCCATCGGTCTCAAAACCAATCTGATTGCCATGGTCAAATCCAGTGGGAAATCCATTCTTCTTGGAGGCCTTTGCTGGATTGCTATCATCCTTACCAGCCTAGGCATGCAGGCATTGATTGGTATTTTCTAACACAAAAGGTAGCCTACTGGCTACCTTTTTATTGTTCAAGAATTAAGCGTGTGTGTTCTCTCTTGATACAGCGATTCATCACGATGTCATCGCATCCTCCAGCACGCAAGATTTCTTCCGCTTCTAGATTTTCAAGTCCTAATTGCGCCCAGAAAATCTTGGCATCTGCCTTGAGAAAATCACGCGCCACATCTGGTAAAAACTCGCTCCGTCGGTATACATTGACAATGTCCACAGGAAAAGGAATCTCAACTAGACTGGCATAAGCCTTTTCTCCCAAAATTTCCCCACCTGCAGCCTTGGGATTAACTGGAATGATTTTATAGCCCCGAGCTTGCATTTCCTTGGTCACTCGATTACTAGTTGTTTCCTCACGGTCAGACAAGCCCACTACCGCTAACGTTTTACTGGTCTCCAGATACTGACGAATCACACCATCACTTGGATTGATATATTCTTGGCTCATAGAAATCCTCCTTTTTTCTCAGTATAGCATATTTTGAAAAGGCTTGCAGATTTTGACTACAAAAAATCTCCTAGCAAGAAAAGAAACCTGCTAGGAGAACGATCTATTTCAAGTGAAAGTTTAGATTTTTTTCTCGATACTAAATAATGGAGAAAGAGGACGTTTTTCGTGGATACGAATAATAGCATCGCCCAGAAGATGAGCAATCGAAATTTGTTCAATCTTATCAATCAAACGCTCTTCTGGTAGATAGATAGTATCCAAAACAACCAATTTCTTAATAGCTGATTTTTGGATATTGTCCATAGCTGGCCCAGAAAGTACTGGGTGCGTACAGCTTGCGTAAACTTCAACAGCACCTGCTTCAGCAAGAGCATCCGCCGCATGACAAATAGTTCCAGCTGTATCGATCATATCGTCAATCAAGATACAAGTCTTACCTTCTACCTTACCAATGATGTTCATCACTTCACTGGTATTCATCTTGTCTACACTACGGCGTTTGTCAATAATCGCAATCGGAGTTTTCAAAAACTCTGCCAATTTACGAGCACGAGTCACCCCACCATGGTCTGGGCTGACAACCACGTAGTCAGAGCCAACCATGCCACGACGTTCAAAATAGTCCGCAATCAATGGAGCACCCATCAAGTGATCTACAGGAATATCAAAGAATCCCTGAATCTGTGCAGCGTGCAAATCAATCGTCAACAAACGATCTACCCCAGCAACTTCTAGCATGTTTGCAACGAGCTTTGCAGTGATTGGCTCACGCGCGCGCGCTTTTCTATCCTGACGTGCATAGCCATAGTAAGGCATAACAACATTGACAGATTCTGCACTGGCGCGCTTCAATGCGTCCACCATAATCAAAATTTCAAGTAAATTATCATTTACAGGTGAACTAGTTGATTGTAGGATAAAGACGTGTTTTCCACGGATTGATTCTTCAATGTTGACCTGAATCTCCCCATCTGAAAATTGGCGAACAGTCGATTTCCCCAACTCTATCCCAATTTCTTGCGCCACACGCTCTGCCAATTCTCTATTAGAAGAAAGGGCAAACAGCTTTAAATCAGAAAAAGACATGATTTCCTCCGGTATTTATGTATCACTTGTTTTTACACAACATCTTCCATCTACCATTGTAGCGCTTTTTCCTTTATTTTTCAATCAAAAATAAAACAAGAGCAAACATTTATACCCTTGTTTTATGCTATTTTATATTAGCTATATTAAAACTAAAAATCCTACATTTTAACAATCGATTTTATGCTAGGATGAAATTTTTTCGAGACAAAGTTAGTATACTTCTCTCATACTTCCTGTATCCACATCATAGACAGCACCTGAAATAACCACATCATCAGGAATCAGTGGAGATTCTCGAAGCAATTGCATATCCTCTCTCACACTCTCTTCCACATCCTGGAATGGTAAAAAATCTTGATCAGACACATCGACTCCGAGCTCGTGTTTCAAATGTTCATGAAAACTTTCATTTTGAAAGGTTTGAGCTCCACAGTCTGTATGGTGAAGCACCACAATCTCTCTTGTCCCCATTTGTTGCTGGGAAATCACCAGTGAACGAATCATGTCCTCAGTTACTCGACCACCCGCATTCCGCAAGATATGAGCATCCCCAAGGGCCAAACCTAGAGCTTGCGCAACGTGTAGACGTGAGTCCATACAGGTCACGATAGCTACTCTGGTTTTGGGTTTAAGTGGCAGATTTAACTGCCCATGTAGGGCAACATAAGCCTGATTGGCTTGCATAAACTGTTCAAAATACGACACGATTCCCTCCTCAAAAATTTGATAATCAAATATTTCTCCTATCTTATCATTTTTAAGAGGATTTGTCACGGATTATGCAAAGACCTTCTTCAAAACTTCCTGAATCGTTGTCACACCAATGACTTCAATTTCCTTGGGTGGAGTGATTCCTGTCAAGGAATTCTTGGGTACATAAATCTTGGTAAAGCCCAGTTTTGCCGCTTCATTGATACGTTGTTCGATACGATTCACGCGCCGAATTTCTCCAGTCAGGCCCAGTTCACCCACAAAACATTCCTGAGGATTGGTAGGCTTGTCCTTGTAACTAGAGGCAATAGCCACTGCAACGGCTAAGTCAATAGCAGGCTCATCCAATTTCACGCCACCAGCAGATTTGAGATAGGCATCCTGATTTTGCAAGAGAAGCCCTGCTCGTTTTTCCAAAACAGCCATAATCAGACTTGCACGATTGAAATCAAGTCCTGTCGTCGTGCGTTTAGCATTTCCAAACATGGTTGGTGTTACCAAAGCCTGAACCTCCGCCAAAATCGGACGGGTCCCTTCCATGGTCACAACGATTGACGAGCCAGTAGCCCCATCTAAACGCTCCTCTAGGAAAACTTGACTCGGATTGAGTACCTCAACCAATCCACCCGACTGCATCTCAAAAATCCCAATCTCATTAGTGGAACCAAAACGGTTTTTGACTGCCCTCAAAATACGGAAGGTATGGTGGCGCTCCCCTTCAAAGTAAAGCACCGTATCCACCATATGCTCCAACATACGCGGACCCGCCAAGGTCCCTTCCTTGGTCACATGCCCTACGATAAAGATGGCAATGTTATTAGTCTTAGCCAACTGCATGAGTTCAGCTGTCACCTCACGCACCTGAGAAACAGACCCCTGCACCCCTGAAATCTCAGGAGACATAATCGTCTGGATAGAGTCGATGATGAGAAAATCTGGTTGGATGCGCTCCACCTCAGATCGAACACTCTGCATATTGGTCTCTGCATAGAGATAAAACTCGCTATCAATATCCCCCAAGCGCTCTGCACGGAGTTTAATCTGCTGGGCAGACTCCTCCCCACTGACATAGAGAACAGTCCCTACTTGGGACAGCTGAGTCGATACTTGTAAGAGAAGGGTTGATTTCCCAATCCCTGGATCCCCACCGATAAGGACGAGACTCCCTGGTACCACTCCGCCTCCAAGTACACGGTTGAATTCCTCCATCTCCGTCTTGGTTCGATTGACATTGATGGAAGTCACCTCAGCCAGTTTCATGGGCTTGGTTTTCTCACCTGTCAAGGACACACGCGCATTCTTGACCTCGGCAACCTCAACCTCTTCTACAAAAGAAGACCAAGACCCACAGTTAGGACAACGTCCCAGATATTTAGGGGAATTATACCCACAATTTTGACATACAAATGTCGCTTTTTTCTTTGCGATGATTCTAATCCTCTCATTTTAAAATTTCTTTTTTTCACGCTATCAACTATCTTTCTTTAAAACAGTCAATCCGCCATCATCTGCATAAGCATAATACTCTCCATCCGGACTAAAACCAAAAATATACGGTAAATAACCTTTATAAATTTGTACCCTAGTTTCTTTATCCTTTTCCCAAAAAATGGTTAAAATCGGATACTTCCCAGATTGATCTTTTTCCATTGTCACTCGGATATCTTCCCCATTGTCCAAAGGGAGACTTCCACCATATTGTCCCGCAATAGAAATGGGAGAATCACAGCCCTCATACATGGCTACTAATTCCGTCTCATCATAATCCCCATCTACAGGAGTTACCTGATCATTTTCACAGTCAATTATTGACATATATTCTGAAGAAATACAAAGAATTTTATAATAGGCTTCCGGAAGAAAAGCTAAGTAAAGAAATCCTCCAATACTGATATTATAGACTTTCTTATACCCTTGACAATTTTCTGGAGTAAAAGACTGAAAGTCTTTATAACTCATTTTATTATCCTTCTTTCTATCAGCTGATTTCTCCTGTTATGGTTTTGAAAGCAGGTCATTATCTTAGTGCCCAGTCGATCCAAATCCACCAGTACGAACTCCGTCTGCCTCATCTCCATCTGCAATTAAAAATGGAGCAAAGACAGCCTGAACTACACGTTCTCCAACTTCAAGAACAACTTCCTGATCGGTAATATTTTTCATCTGAGCCAAGATATGGCCTTCATTTCCCAGATTACCATAATAGTCTCCATCAATAACGCCAACAGAGTTGATCAAGACCAGACCTTTCTTACGAGGATTTGATGAACGGTCATAAAGATAGAGCACTTCAGTCGGCTGCATATAGGCCTTAACACCTGTCGGAACCAAAACAATCTCTCCTGGAGCAATAACCGTACGCACCGCAACCTTTAAGTCATAGCCAGCTGCATGGGCTGTCTCACGCTTAGGTAACAAATTTTCATCTGTAAAACTCGAAACCAATTCAAAACCACGAATTTTCATATCTTTCTCTTTTCTATTCTATAATCATTTATTCTAGGCTATTTTATCTTATTTATTCGAAAAAAGCACGAAAAAAGAGCACACAATTCACATCGCTTAGGGCTGCTGGATTCCTCCCCTGACCCGCTTCACGCAGAACTGTTGCTCCATTATTCATTATACCACATTCCCCTCTGTTTTTAAAGAGAAATTATTTTTTCCGTCGATTTCGGAAAAAGTCCTGCATAATCGCTGCACACTCACTCTCCAAAACTCCCGTTTCAACCTCTACACGATGATTGAGACGCTCATCTGTCAAAATATCGTACAAGCTCCCAGCTGCACCAAATTTCTGGTTTTTAGCCCCGTAGACTACGTTTGGAATACGGGCAAGCCCAATCGCCCCGCTACACATGACACAAGGCTCAATGGTCACAAAAAGCGTGCAATCCAGCAGGCGCCAACTCTCTTCACTCACATTCGCATTCTCTATAGCCATGATTTCTGCATGCATGACCGCCCGTTGCAACTCCTCGCGCGCATTATGCCCCCTACCAATGATTTCTCCATCCTTGACAATCACACAACCAATTGGAATTTCATCGTGTTCTAAGGCAATCTCAGCCTCTCTCAAAGCCTCTCTCATAAAAGCTTCTTTTTCTTCAACTGTATAATTCATCGTTCTTCTCTTTTCCTACTTGTCGATTTTATTATTATATCATGATTCTCAACACAAAAAAAGCCACCGAATGCGGTGACTTAATAGGGAGATTATTATGAAAAAGAAAAGTTTAGGATATTTGTTACAACAAGTTAGGAGGTCTTCTTGTAACTGTCTATAGTATACCCAACCTGTCTTAAACTAATCTTAAAAATCTCCTATGACCAAACACTTTCTAAAATATTAGTTTGTTCACGACCAGGTCCTACTGAGAAAGTTGAGATACGAACACCAACCAACTCGCTTACACGACGAACATAGTTACGTGCATTCTCAGGAAGGTCTTCCAAATTACGGACTCCAGTGATGTCTTCTGACCAACCTGGCAATTCCTCGTAGATTGGCTTGCAGCGTTTCAACTGCTCAAGACTAGCAGGATAGTAATCAATACGTTGACCATCAAGATCATAGGCCACACAGATTTTCACAGTATCCAAACCACTCAAAACATCGATAGAGTTCAATGAAAGATTGGTAATCCCAGATACACGACGGCTGTGACGCATCACAACTGAGTCAAACCAACCCACACGACGTGGACGACCAGTTGTTGTACCATATTCATGACCTACTTCGCGGATGCGATCTCCCACTTCATCAAATAATTCAGTTGGGAAAGGTCCGTCTCCTACACGACTTGTGTAGGCTTTACATACACCTACAACCTTGTCAATCTTACTTGGGCCAACACCAGACCCAATTGTCACACCACCAGCGACAGGGTTTGACGACGTAACAAATGGATACGTACCTTGGTCGATATCTAGCATAACACCTTGCGCACCTTCAAACAGCACACGTTTGCCATTATCAAGCGCATCATTCAAGATAACGGATGTATCTGTCACGTATTGCTTGATTTGTTGACCATATTCATAATATTCTTCAAAAATATCATCAACTGAAATAGGGGTGCTATCATATAATTTTTCAAACAAACGATTCTTTTCCGCAAGGTTGCGTTCCAAACGTTCACGGAAAATATCCTTATCCAAAAGATCCGCAATACGAATTCCAACACGAGCAGCCTTGTCCATATATGCTGGACCGATTCCCTTGATTGTAGTACCAATCTTGTTATCTCCCTTAGCCTCTTCTTGCAAGCGATCCAACTCAATATGATAAGGCAAAATAACATGCGCACGATCAGAAATACGCAAGTTATCAGTTGTCACACCTTCCTCATGAAGATAGCTCAACTCTTTCACAAGGGATTTTGGGTTCACGACCATTCCATTCCCAATAACAGAGATTTTATCAGGAAAGAAAATTCCAGATGGAATCAAGTGCAACTTAAATTTCTTACCATCGATCACAATCGTGTGACCAGCATTATCACCACCTTGATAACGAGCAATTACCTCTGCATTAGCAGAAAGAAAATCTGTAATTTTCCCTTTACCTTCATCACCCCACTGGGTACCTACAACAACAACTGAAGTCATAATAAAATTCGTCTGAGCTACTAGTAGCTCGTCCTTTCTCATATACATGGCAGGAATTTCACCCGCAATTATATCTTACAATTTATTATAAGAAAAAAACACTATTTTATCAAGAAGAAACAGGAGAAAAGATTTGGAAATTCTTTCATTTCTAAATACCAAAGTCTTTGATTATAAGCTAATTCTATATTTTTTAAAATATAGTTATAACTATTGTTCGTAATTATGATATAGATGCCCCCTATTGGATAAGAGTTGTACCACCTTGCAGTAATTTATCTAGATATAGACGATAAGCTGTTTTAAAGTGATATAGAGAAAAGTCCCTATCACTTTTAATTTTAAATCGGATTAAGTAATATAGTAAAAACCGAAGATGAAGTGATTCCCACTCTGAACAACTCTGGCCTAAAGAGGCATATTCTTGTTCAACTAGTTTCAAAAAGACAAATGCTCGATCATAAAATTTCTGAAGCATATAAAAATTCCCTTTCTTATTAGTAACACTAGTCTAACAAAAAAAGGAACTAAAAAAGCTTCAAATCCTATAAAAGAAGAATTTAAAGCTAAACGAACTATAAATAAAATAAAGAGGTAATTACAGATTTAAAAATTAAAATTTGAAATTTCAATAGTCCACTATATTTATAAATAAAAAAACGCTCAGTTGAACGTTTCGATTTATACTCCGCCAGTAGGACTCGAACCTACGACATCATGATTAACAGTCATGCGCTACTACCAACTGAGCTATGGCGGATAAAAGCTAAGCGACTTCCATATCTCACAGGGGGCAACCCCCAACTACTTCCGGCGTTCTAGGGCTTAACTGCTGTGTTCGGCATGGGTACAGGTGTATCTCCTAGGCTATCGTCACTTAACTCTGAGTAATACCTACTCAAAATTGAATATCTATCAAATACCAAGAAAACCGTCCGCTTTCATATTCTCAGTTACTTTGGATAAGTCCTCGAGCTATTAGTATTAGTCCGCTACATGTGTCGCCACACTTCCACTTCTAACCTATCTACCTGATCATCTCTCAGGGCTCTTACTGATATAAAATCATGGGAAATCTCATCTTGAGGTGGGTTTCACACTTAGATGCTTTCAGCGTTTATCCCTTCCCTACATAGCTACCCAGCGATGCCTTTGGCAAGACAACTGGTACACCAGCGGTAAGTCCACTCTGGTCCTCTCGTACTAGGAGCAGATCCTCTCAAATTTCCTACGCCCGCGACGGATAGGGACCGAACTGTCTCACGACGTTCTGAACCCAGCTCGCGTGCCGCTTTAATGGGCGAACAGCCCAACCCTTGGGACCGACTACAGCCCCAGGATGCGACGAGCCGACATCGAGGTGCCAAACCTCCCCGTCGATGTGAACTCTTGGGGGAGATAAGCCTGTTATCCCCAGGGTAGCTTTTATCCGTTGAGCGATGGCCCTTCCATACGGAACCACCGGATCACTAAGCCCGACTTTCGTCCCTGCTCGAGTTGTAGCTCTCGCAGTCAAGCTCCCTTATACCTTTACACTCTGCGAATGATTTCCAACCATTCTGAGGGAACCTTTGGGCGCCTCCGTTACCTTTTAGGAGGCGACCGCCCCAGTCAAACTGCCCGTCAGACACTGTCTCCGATAGGGATAACCTATCCGGGTTAGAGTGGCCATAACACAAGGGTAGTATCCCAACAACGTCTCCTTCGAAACTGGCGTCCCGATCTCATAGACTCCTACCTATCCTGTACATGTGGTACAGACACTCAATATCAAACTGCAGTAAAGCTCCATGGGGTCTTTCCGTCCTGTCGCGGGTAACCTGCATCTTCACAGGTACTAAAATTTCACCGAGTCTCTCGTTGAGACAGTGCCCAAATCATTACGCCTTTCGTGCGGGTCGGAACTTACCCGACAAGGAATTTCGCTACCTTAGGACCGTTATAGTTACGGCCGCCGTTTACTGGGGCTTCAATTCATACCTTCGGATTACTCCTAAGCACTCCTCTTAACCTTCCAGCACCGGGCAGGCGTCACCCCCTATACATCATCTTACGATTTAGCAGAGAGCTGTGTTTTTGATAAACAGTTGCTTGGGCCTATTCACTGCGGCTGACGTAAAGTCAGCACCCCTTCTCCCGAAGTTACGGGGTCATTTTGCCGAGTTCCTTAACGAGAGTTCTCTCGCTCACCTGAGGCTACTCGCCTCGACTACCTGTGTCGGTTTGCGGTACGGGTAGAGTATGTTTAAACGCTAGAAGCTTTTCTTGGCAGTGTGACGTCACTAACTTCGCTACTAAACTTCGCTCCCCATCACAGCTCAATGTTATAGATATAAGCATTTGACTCATATCACACCTCACTGCTTAGACAGACTCTTCCATTCGTCTGCTTTAGTTAGCCTACTGCGTCCCTCCATCACTACATACTCTAGTACAGGAATATCAACCTGTTGTCCATCGGATACACCTTTCGGTCTCTCCTTAGGTCCCGACTAACCCAGGGCGGACGAGCCTTCCCCTGGAAACCTTAGTCTTACGGTGGACAGGATTCTCACCTGTCTTTCGCTACTCATACCGGCATTCTCACTTCTATGCGTTCCAGCACTCCTCACGGTATACCTTCTTCACACATAGAACGCTCTCCTACCATACCTATAAAGGTATCCACAGCTTCGGTAAATTGTTTTAGCCCCGGTACATTTTCGGCGCAGGGTCACTCGACTAGTGAGCTATTACGCACTCTTTGAATGAATAGCTGCTTCTAAGCTAACATCCTAGTTGTCTGTGCAACCCCACATCCTTTTCCACTTAACAATTATTTTGGGACCTTAGCTGGTGGTCTGGGCTGTTTCCCTTTCGACTACGGATCTTAGCACTCGCAGTCTGACTGCCGACCATAATTCATTGGCATTCGGAGTTTATCTGAGATTGGTAATCCGGGATGGACCCCTCACCCAAACAGTGCTCTACCTCCAAGAATCTTTATGTCGACGCTAGCCCTAAAGCTATTTCGGAGAGAACCAGCTATCTCCAAGTTCGTTTGGAATTTCTCCGCTACCCACAAGTCATCCAAGCACTTTTCAACGTGCCCTGGTTCGGTCCTCCAGTGCGTCTTACCGCACCTTCAACCTGCTCATGGGTAGGTCACATGGTTTCGGGTCTACGACATGATACTAAGGCGCCCTATTCAGACTCGGTTTCCCTGCGGCTCCGTCTCTTCAACTTAACCTCGCATCATATCGTAACTCGCCGGTTCATTCTACAAAAGGCACGCTCTCACCCATTAACGGGCTCGAACTTGTTGTAGGCACACGGTTTCAGGTTCTATTTCACTCCCCTCCCGGGGTGCTTTTCACCTTTCCCTCACGGTACTGGTTCACTATCGGTCACTAGGGAGTATTTAGGGTTGGGAGATGGTCCTCCCAGATTCCGACGGGATTTCACGTGTCCCGCCGTACTCAGGATACTGCTAGGTACAAAGACTATTTTAAATACGAGGCTATTACTCTCTTTGGCTGATCTTCCCAAATCATTCTTCTATAGTCTTTGAGTCCACATTGCAGTCCTACAACCCCGAAGAGTAAACTCTTCGGTTTGCCCTCCTGCCGTTTCGCTCGCCGCTACTAAGGCAATCGCTTTTGCTTTCTCTTCCTGCAGCTACTTAGATGTTTCAGTTCACTGCGTCTTCCTCCTCACATCCTTAACAGATGCGGGTAACAGGTAGTACCTGTTGGGTTCCCCCATTCGGAAATCCCTGGATCATCGCTTACTTACAGCTACCCAAGGCATATCGTCGTTTGTCACGTCCTTCTTCGGCTCCTAGTGCCAAGGCATCCACCGTGCGCCCTTATTAACTTAACCTTATTTTTTGACCTTTCAGTCATAAACTCTTTTAATACTACAGCGTTTCGGTTTATTTTCTTGTTACTATTTGATATAGATATTCAATTTTCAATGTGCATTACTTGGTGATCTCTCACCAATGGAGCCTAGCGGGATCGAACCGCTGACCTCCTGCGTGCAAAGCAGGCGCTCTCCCAGCTGAGCTAAGGCCCCACAAGACCTCTCAAGACTAAACAAGACCAATGTGCAGTTCCTTATCCTTAGAAAGGAGGTGATCCAGCCGCACCTTCCGATACGGCTACCTTGTTACGACTTCACCCCAATCATCTATCCCACCTTAGGCGGCTGGCTCCTAAAAGGTTACCTCACCGACTTCGGGTGTTACAAACTCTCGTGGTGTGACGGGCGGTGTGTACAAGGCCCGGGAACGTATTCACCGCGGCGTGCTGATCCGCGATTACTAGCGATTCCGACTTCATGTAGGCGAGTTGCAGCCTACAATCCGAACTGAGACTGGCTTTAAGAGATTAGCTTGCCGTCACCGGCTTGCGACTCGTTGTACCAGCCATTGTAGCACGTGTGTAGCCCAGGTCATAAGGGGCATGATGATTTGACGTCATCCCCACCTTCCTCCGGTTTATTACCGGCAGTCTCGCTAGAGTGCCCAACTAAATGATGGCAACTAACAATAGGGGTTGCGCTCGTTGCGGGACTTAACCCAACATCTCACGACACGAGCTGACGACAACCATGCACCACCTGTCACCTCTGTCCCGAAGGAAAACTCTATCTCTAGAGCGGTCAGAGGGATGTCAAGACCTGGTAAGGTTCTTCGCGTTGCTTCGAATTAAACCACATGCTCCACCGCTTGTGCGGGCCCCCGTCAATTCCTTTGAGTTTCAACCTTGCGGTCGTACTCCCCAGGCGGAGTGCTTAATGCGTTAGCTGCGGCACTAAACCCCGGAAAGGGTCTAACACCTAGCACTCATCGTTTACGGCGTGGACTACCAGGGTATCTAATCCTGTTTGCTCCCCACGCTTTCGAGCCTCAGCGTCAGTTACAAGCCAGAGAGCCGCTTTCGCCACCGGTGTTCCTCCATATATCTACGCATTTCACCGCTACACATGGAATTCCACTCTCCCCTCTTGCACTCAAGTTAAACAGTTTCCAAAGCGTACTATGGTTAAGCCACAGCCTTTAACTTCAGACTTATCTAACCGCCTGCGCTCGCTTTACGCCCAATAAATCCGGACAACGCTCGGGACCTACGTATTACCGCGGCTGCTGGCACGTAGTTAGCCGTCCCTTTCTGGTAAGATACCGTCACAGTGTGAACTTTCCACTCTCACACTCATTCTTCTCTTACAACAGAGCTTTACGATCCGAAAACCTTCTTCACTCACGCGGCGTTGCTCGGTCAGACTTCCGTCCATTGCCGAAGATTCCCTACTGCTGCCTCCCGTAGGAGTCTGGGCCGTGTCTCAGTCCCAGTGTGGCCGATCACCCTCTCAGGTCGGCTATGTATCGTTGCCTTGGTGAGCCGTTACCTCACCAACTAGCTAATACAACGCAGGTCCATCTGGTAGTGATGCAATTGCACCTTTTAAGCAAATGTCATGCAACATCTACTCTTATGCGGTATTAGCTATCGTTTCCAATAGTTATCCCCCGCTACCAGGCAGGTTACCTACGCGTTACTCACCCGTTCGCAACTCATCCAGAGAAGCAAGCTCCTCCTTCAGCGTTCTACTTGCATGTATTAGGCACGCCGCCAGCGTTCGTCCTGAGCCAGGATCAAACTCTCATTAAAAGTTTGAGTTCTCACTCATTTCTGTCACTGACAGATTTATTGTTTTTTCATTGTTCAGTACTATAACTTCAGTTATAGTACTGAACATTGGTTCGTCTTGTTCAGTTTTCAAAGGTCTTTGTCACTCATTCTCTCTCGAGCGACAACTATATTAGTATATCACAGCCACCTGTCTCTGTCAACAGATTTTTTAAACTTTTTTCAAGTTTTTTTAGCCGCAATACAACATAGTCCGTACGGGATTCGAACCCGTGTTACCGCCGTGAAAAGGCGGTGTCTTAACCCCTTGACCAACGGACCTGAGCTTTTCAACTCTTTCTATTATACCTACTTTTTTACCTTTGTCAAGGACTTTTTTCAGTGAAGTTAATTTTTTCTTTTCTTCACTAACTTAACCACTGCTTCTGTCCGTGCAGTGTGGGGGAACATATCGACCGACTGGATATACTGGAGATCATAGACTTTTACTAGTTTAACCAAATCTCGTGCCAAGGTTGAAACATTGCAGGATACATAGACCATTTTGTCTGGAACATAGGTCAGAATGGTTTCCAACAGCTTATCATCTAAGCCTGTACGAGGAGGGTCGACTATCAGGGCATCCGCTCGGTAGCCATCACATTAGAACATAAAAAGAGAGGTTGAACCTCTCTAAATTTATTTTTCTTCACTCATTTTTGATTTCACTTCATCATAAGATAATGCATGGGATTCCTCTTCTACTGTCTCAGGCATTTTTCCTGTCTCGTAAAGAGATTTAATCTGTGTACTATCTAATGTTTCATATTTCAACAACGCTTCTGCAATCAACTTATGCGTTTCACGATTTGATTGGATAATTTCAGCAGCTTTGTTTCGCGCCTCAGTTAATAATGAACGAACTTCCTCATCAATCTCATAGGCTGTTTGTTCTGAAATTGATTTTTGAGGACTTTGTGCACCAAACATAGCATGATTACCTTCGTATTGAACTGGGCCAAGTTTTTCACTCATACCGTATTCAGTGACCATTGCACGCGCCATCTGTGTAGCTTGTTCAAAGTCATTTGAAGCTCCTGTCGTTTGGACATTAAAGATAATCTCTTCAGCTACACGACCACCCATCAAACCTGCTAATTGCTCTTTCATATCTTCTTTAGAAAGAAGCATTTGATCCTCTTTCGGAAGTGCAATCATGTAGCCACCTGCACGTCCACGTGGTACAATGGTAACTTTATGAACAACACGGGCATTTGACAAGACTAAACCAACAATGGTATGTCCAGCCTCATGATAAGCAACCAATTCACGTTCTCTTTGTGATACTGTTTTATCTTTCTTAGATGGTCCAGCAATCACTCTGTCCTCTGCCTCATCAATATCTGAAGCATCAATGATTGATTTGTTGCGACGGGCAGCAACCAATGCTGCTTCGTTCAATACGTTTTCCAAGTCAGCTCCCACAAAACCTGGAGTTTGTTGGGCAACTAGTTTCAAATCCACATCGTCTGCCAGAGGTTTATTTTTAGCGTGAACTTTCAAGATTGCTTCACGACCTTTAACATCAGGGCGACCAACTAAGACTTTTCTATCAAAACGTCCTGGACGGAGAAGAGCTGGATCTAGAACATCTGAACGGTTCGTCGCAGCGATAACAATAATTCCTTCATTTCCCTCAAAACCATCCATCTCAATCAAGAGTTGGTTCAAGGTTTGTTCACGTTCATCATTACCTCCACCAAGACCGACACCACGTTGGCGACCAACGGCATCAATTTCATCGATAAAGATGATGGCTGGCGCTGCTTTTTTTGCATCCTCAAAAAGTGAACGAACTCGGCTAGCCCCAACTCCGACAAACATTTCTACAAAGTCCGATCCTGAGATGCTAAAGAATGGAACTCCTGCTTCTCCAGCAACCGCCTTAGCAAGTAAGGTCTTACCTGTTCCCGGAGGTCCCTCTAAAAGAACACCCGCAGGAATACGCGCACCAAGTTTGGTAAATCGTTTTGGATCTTTTAGGAATTCAACAACTTCAACTAATTCTTGTTTTTCTTCCTCGGCACCTGCAACATCTGAAAATCGTACCTTGATATCTTCTTTGTTAGCAGCTTTGGCCTTGCTACGTCCAAAACTCATTGGATTTCGGCCACTATTTCCTCCCATATTTCCCATCATAGAGAATAAGAAGAAGAAAAGAATAGCAAATGGCACAACAGAGACAAGGATATTGATCCACATACCGCTTGAACTCTCATGTTTGACTGTTACTTCTGCCTGATGTTCAGAAGCAAGTTTTTGCAATTCTGAAACTGTTGAATCAGACGGAAGAATAGTACTTGAGAATCTTTCTACTGTTGTAGCTGTAGGAGTGAAAAATTGAATTCCCGTTTCTTCTTTACTAGTCTTAGGATTTTTATAAACACCAGACACTTCAATGATGCTACCATTTGGCTGATAGGTTAATTCTTTTACATTGTCTGCAGTAATTTCTTTTACCAGTTCTGTATAGTTAATTTTTTCGCTTCGTCCAGCAGTATTTCCAGAGTAAAAATACTGGAATCCTGTCACTAGGAAGAAGATAATTAACAAGTATAGAAATGGATTTCTAACTAAACCATTATTTTGTTTTTTCATTAAAGATAAATCTTTCTAATTTGAATAAACTTCTTCTTTCAATACTCCGACATAAGGAAGGTTACGATAATTTTCTTTATAGTCCAAACCATAACCTACTACAAACTCATTTGGAATAGTAAAACAAGTATAATCCGCTTCAATTTCAACAACACGTCCCTCTGGTTTGTCCAACAAAGTCGCGATTTTAACAGAAGCTGCTTCTCTTGCAATAAACATATCTCTCAAATTCTTCAAAGTTTGACCTGTATCGATGATATCCTCTACAAATAAAACATGTCTTCCTTTGATATCTTGAGTCACGTCTTGCTTGATATTGATGACACCACTACTTGCTGTTCCACCATGGTAACTAGATACCATCATGAAGTCCATCTCGATATGCGTATCAATATGTTTGACCAATTCAGCCATAAAAGGAATCGATCCTTTCAAAATTCCAATAAGAATTGGATTTTTCCCCTCATATTCTTTTGTTAGTTGCGCACCTAGCTTTTTAGCTGCTTCTGTAATTTCATCATGTGAAACGAGGATTTTTTTAATATCGTGTTCTAACATCTTTTTACCTATCTATTTTTTCTATATAAATCACAGTGTTCATTATATCATTTTTCGTGTTTTTACTCAAATCACTGGTCGCAATTCCTAAAATTGAGACAATTTCTCCAAATTGCTCAATAATAGGGGTTGTTTTTCGTTTTTCAATAGGGATTTTCAAATCTATAAATAAGCGTCTCAGTTTCTTTCGATGACCATTTAGGGTAATAACGTCGCCAGGTTTTCGACATCTAATATGTACAGATGTTTCCCGTGAAACCGTTACTTTTTGAACAAAATCCCCTTCAATAGGGATGCCAAAGGAAAATAAATATCCCTTATATCGAACTTGATTTTGATAGTGTAACACAAGTTCATCTTCCTTTTCATCGGCCTGAGGACTGATTTTACAAACTCGAAAATTCTGATACTCTTTTATCAATTCGTAGCCATTTTTAAGAGAATGACGATACTGGCTTTTCGTTGTTAAAATCTGTCGAACTTCATCAAACTGAGCCTTCGTCAGATTTAAGTCTGGAAATTGATTAAGATAGTTTTGGAGCAAGATTCCTTGAGTTTGTTGAGAGTATGAAAATAGCTCATTCAAATCTTCCACATCAATTTGTTTCGAAAGCTCCGTTATTGTTGCTTGGTAATCTGAAATTTCCCTTCCTAAATCTAAAAGGGCGGATTTAAGACGAGGATTTTCTTTTTCAAGCTCTGGTAAATACCTATTTCGAATGCGATTGCGAAAATAGGTATTTTCCTGATTTGTTTGATCTTCAAAATGAACAATTGGTGGAAAATCCTTTTTATGAAAAGGCAACAAGGGACGAATGATTTCAATTCCATCAACTACTTGACTTTCTTTTATTCCTGTTAAATAACGGAGCCGACTTCCTCGAATCAAGCGCATCAAAATCGTTTCAACTTGATCATCTGCATGGTGGGCAGTAACCAAGGCAGTCGCTCCAATCTCTTTCATGATTTTCCTAAAAAAATCATAACGAAACTCTCGAGCACGCGCTTCTGAAAAGTCTCCTAAGAAGCTTGTGATATAAATAGGAAGTTCAGCTGCATCAGCTAACTTCCTTAGTTCATTTTCCTCCCAGTCAGATTCCCTTCTCTGCTTGTGATTGACATGTGCTAAAATCAACTCAATTTCTAACTCATTTTGATAAGTAGACAATAGCTGGAATAAAAACATTGAGTCCAGTCCGCCAGACAAAGCTAATACGACTTTAGAATGTTTTTTGAAATACTCTTTTCGGAGAAAATGATTTAAAAAATCCTGGTCCCTCATTTTAGAACCTCATAGACATCCTTGGCTATCTTAGCAATAGTATCATAATCAGAATTTTTGGTGAAAATGGAAAGAACGAAAGGAGAATCCGTATAAACAATGGCAGTGTCATGTTTAAACTCATCGGCATCTCCAATTTTATGAGCTACCTTAACCGAAACACCTTTTGCGATTCTTTGGTTGTCAAAATCAGTCTTACCTAGAGACTCTAGGACAAAACCATTCTGATTATAAATAGCTTCCATGACTTTTCCAGCCATTTTTGAAGAAGTCAGTTTATCATTCACATCCCAATCTTCGCCCATAATGGTGGACATTTTTTCTTTAAAAGCCCCGTCAGATTGATTGGTCACGTAATAACCTAAAATATTATGAGCAACATTATCAGACTCTTTTGTTACCTTGGTAATTAACTGTTGAAGACTGTATTCTTTGTTATCTTCTTTTTTAGGTAAGCTACCACTACCTTCTGGTTTATAGGACCCAGGGAAACTATTTACTTCTGGGATATACTTGAAGCTACTGTCTAGCGTATATTCCCCTTGATTTATCTTATCTTGAGCGTAATAAAGGTAGGCTAGTTTCAAGATGCTAGCTGCATAAAGTTTGCTGTCTTCATTCACCCCAGCCTCTTTACCTGTACTCAGTTGTTTAACATAAATAGAATAATTTTCATTCTGATAGTTGTTTGATAAAACTTCTTGAACCTTCTGGATGCGATTGTCTTCTTCTGAGGTGAACTCTTTTGATACCCACCCAACTTGATTGATATGAAGAAATTCTTGTCCCTCAGCAAAGAGAGCTCTATCCACCGTTACGCGTTGATAGGGAGAGAGGGTTGAAGAAATTTCTTTCGCATCATAGGGACTGTTATAGATAACAAACCCCTGCTCCAACCATACTTGTCTATTTTGAGTTTGAACTTGACTTTGATCATAGACCAACCGCTTATCTGCAAGGATAAACTGGTGATTATCTAATTTAAAAACAGGAACACCTTGTCTATTCAAACGCCATTCTACTATTTTAAAGGTGGTTCCAGGAGTCAATTTACCAGACTCCTTGACAAGATCCTCATTAGCATAGACAGCTGTTTCTCCATATACCATTGGGGATTCCAGAGTTTCTTTATAGTAGAATCCATAATCAGACTCGGTTAGATAATAAATTTCTTGTGAAGAGTAAGGAAGCTGTTTTTCTGTGCTAACTACTCTTGAGGTTATGATAAAAGCAGGTAGCAATAAAACTACTAAGAACTTACGCATTCTTCTCTTCCCTTTCTTCTTGTAATCGTAATAAATGGTTTTTAGTTGCCAATTCCTCTAATTTTTCATCTGATAAACTTAGAAATTGCTCAACAACTTCCAATAAATTTTCCATGACATTACCTCGGAAGCAAATCAGGAATTGTGTAAATTGCTTCTCGTTTCTTTGAGTAATAGTACTTGGCGCGTGCATACTTTGCTACATAGTCTTCATCTTTCAACTTTGCAGCAAAGGCGGATTCCTTATCCTTTTCATCACTAAGAGTTTGGTACTTCTCTTTCAACTCTGTTAATTGCTGACGTCGTTGCAGTAACTGATCATAGCTTTGGGCCAAGTTATAAGTTGGTAAAATAAACAACAAGATCATCAAAATAAGGACCCAACCCATAAAACGATTTCGTTTTTGTCTCTCCTTCATCAGGTAACGACGACGTTGATGTTCATTTTGAATAAAAGAATTATTCATCTGTACAATATTTTTAGACATTTTCTTCTACCCGTGTTTCACTGAGAATTTCATACATGCCTGCTGCATCTTCTTTTTTTGTACTATCTTTCATTTCTAGTACTTTAACAAGCAACAACTTATTTCCAAAGCGAATTTCAACTTGGTCATCAACTTTCAAATCCGTTGAACTTTTGGCCAAAATTCCATTTACCTTGATTCTACCTTTATCTGCTACTTCTTTTGCGACTGTACGGCGCTTAATAATTCGTGATACTTTTAAATACTTGTCTAATCTCATTTTTATTACCTCAAATTATTATTGTACCATTTTTATCCTTTTTATAGAAGAAAAATGTTAAATGGGATTTGCTTCCTTTGATTCTTTTATCTCTAATAAACTTTCTCCAAAAATCAGCAAACCTTCTAAAATTTCATAATCCTTCTTGTTTCGGACATCAAATACAACTTCCATTAATCCCTTATTCTCAGCTATAGCTGCTTTTAAGTTCGTTGCAGATAAGGCTTTAAAATAATCTTGAGCCAAGAATAGTCGTTGAGTGACTTTTTCAAATTGAACTGTAATCTTGTTATCTTTTCTTTCCACACGTTCTACAAAGACCTTGTCCAAATATGACTTAACCAAACCAATCTCTAAAAGGTAGGCTACTACATCTGGGTATTCTCCAAATCGATCCATCAATTCTTCTTGTAGTTCTTCATAGTTGACACGATTGTCAATTTGACGAATTTTCTTGTAAATTTCAATCTTATGTCGTTGGTCAGAAATATAAGTATCAGGAAGATAAGCATCAATTTGTAAAATCAACTCAGCATTTCCTTTGATTCTTTTATTCCCATTACCGTTCCGTTTAGCAATAGCTTCCTCTAATAACTGTGAATACAATTCAAAACCAACAGAATCAATGAAACCAGACTGGGACTTTCCTAGGAGATTTCCTGCTCCGCGAATCGAAAGATCTCGCATCGCAATCTTAAATCCTGAGCCCAATTCTGTAAATCCCTTAATAGCTTCTAATCTCTTCTCAGAAACTTCACTGATTGATTTTTCTGGACGATACATGAGATAGGCATAGGCAATGCGATTGCTACGACCAACTCTTCCTCTTAATTGATACAAGGTTGACAAGCCCATATGATCTGCATTTTCAATAAATAAGGTATTGGCATTTGGAATATCTACCCCTGTCTCAATAATAGTAGTTGTCACCAAAATATCATATTGTCCTTCAATAAAGTCCAGTAGAGTATTTTCTAACTGAATTTCACTCATTTGTCCATGAACATACCCAATCGAAGCCTCTGGAATCAACTCCTGTAATTCCGAAACCTTCTGGTCAATTGTGTCAACTTTATTGTAAAGATAGTAAACTTGACCTCCACGCTCCATTTCGCGCAAGACAGCATCACGAATCACACTATCATTCTTTTCCAAAACATAGGTTTGAACAGGATAGCGATTGGTTGGAGGAGTTTCAATAACAGACAAATCTCTGATTCCTAGCATAGACATATGAAGAGTACGAGGAATCGGCGTTGCTGTCAAGGTTAGAACATCTACTTGTTTTTTTAGTTCTTTCAAAGTTTCCTTATGCTTAACACCGAATCGTTGTTCCTCATCAATAATCATCAAGCCCAAATCTGAAAACACAACATCTTTTGACAAAACACGATGCGTTCCAATCAAAATATCGACTTGACCATTCTTTAGTTTTTCAAGTGTTTCTGCCTGCTCTTTTTTACTTCTAAAGCGACTCAACACATCAATATTAACAGCAAAATTTTGGAATCGTTCCTTAAAATTCGTATAGTGCTGTTGCGCTAAAACCGTCGTTGGAACTAGAACGACCACCTGTTTGTGATCATTGACTGCCTTAAAAGCAGCACGCATTGCTACTTCAGTCTTCCCAAAACCAACATCTCCAACCAAAAGTCGATCCATGGGGTGAGAATCCTGCATATCTCTCTTGATTTCCTCAATACTACGAAGTTGATCATCCGTTTCAACATAAGGGAAAGCATCATCAAAAGCATGTTGCTCATCATCATCAGCTGAGAAAGCAAACCCCTTCAACTGACTACGCTCAGAATAAAGCTTGATTAAATCGTCAGCTATATCCTCTACTTGTTTCTTAACTTTTTGCTTGGCCTTTTTGAAATGACCATCATTTAATTTATTAAGTTTTGGCGCTTTCCCATCACTTGAAACATATTTAGACAGTAACTGAATCTGCTCTACTGGGATGGAGATTTGGTCACCATTTTGATACTGTACACTGACATAATCACGGTGAATCCCTTTGATTTCAATTGTTTCGATTCCTAAATATTGACCAATTCCATGAATATGGTGAACAACGTAGTCACCTTTTTCAAGTTCATTATAATCTTTTAATCGCTCTGCGTTTGAAGCATGTTGTCTTCGAAACCGACGTTTTAATTTCTTTTGAAAAATCTCATGTTCAGTAATCAAGAGAATTTTTTCATCTACAAAATGAAAACCATGTCTTAGATTACCCTCAATCAAGTTTACAGATTCTTTACAGATACTTGACTTATCTTTGGAATCCAATTTGATCTGGTATTCCTCTAAAACATCTTCCAATGTTTTACTGCCCATTGAATTGCTAGACTGCAAAACAATGGTGTAGTCCATTTTTTTGTATCGCTCAATTTCTTCTTTAAGAAAAGAAAACTGATTGAAAAACTCTTGCATGGGGTATTGATTAAATTGATAAATGTGATCAAACTTGAGATTTCCTAAACCCTTTTGAAGATTGGAGAAAAAGGTAACTGGACTTTGTTTTTTATAGGTTTGCTCTGTATCTGCAAAATACTGCATCTCAGAAAATGATTTACTATTCTGTAAATCTTCTGTAAAGTATTGTGCTAATTCTCTTTCAAATACTTCATACTGATTCATCAATTTTTGATAATCATCAAAGAATACTGGTGTATTTTTTTCAGTATAATCAAATATAGTCCATGTTTTTTCATAACATAAAGACAAAAACTTTCGACTATCTGAATGTACTTGTTTTTGATGAAAACTTGACAAAATTTCTTCTAGATAGGATTTCAAAATCGGTGATAGAGTCTTCGAAATTTGCTTTTCTAAAGCTGACTGTCCTCGTTGATAATCTTTTTCTCTCAAAAGTATGTCGCTAGCTGGAAAGATAGTGAGGTTTGTCTGATTTTCTTTCGATAATTGTGTTTCGACTTCAAAAGTACGAATACCATCTACTTCATCACCAAAAAACTCAATTCGGAAAGGTTCTAACTGAGACATCTCAAAAATATCTAAAATATCTCCTCGAATACTAAACTCACCTTGTGTCTGTACTTGAGTAACTTTTCGATATCCAATTTCCTTTAATTTGTGAAGTAGCTCGTGTTGGTCATATTCTTCACCAACCGCAATCCTTATAATACTTTCTTTAAATCTAGTCGGAGAGGGTAAGATCAACCGACTCGCTGCGATATTACAAACTAAAATCCCTTTCTTAGACGGATCACTCAAAAAACGCAAGGCATCAACCCGCGAAATGATTTTTTCTTGCGAAGACATCAAAAACTCTACCATAGGAGAGTCATCTACCAAAAAAGGATAGACAACTTCCTCTCCTAAGAGAGAAAGAAGATCACTGATAATTCGTTCTGCTTCTCCATAAGTTGAAGTCAGTAACACAATCTTATTTTCTTTTTCTAGACTGCTTGCAATTGCAAGAGCCTTGGTAGACGTTGATAAACCAAGTATTAGTTGTCTTTTCTTATTTATAAGATTTTGATGCCATTTTTTTATCTGGTCATTTTCTGAGAATAAACCTAATAAAGTCACCATTTATCCATTATACCTCTGCATTGTTTTCTCAAAGTTTTTCTCTTGTAAATAGTAGTTTACAGCATCGTCAACCTTGTCAATAGAATGTAAAATACCCACATAGTCATCCTGATCAAACTTACTTAAAACATGATGAACAACCGACATGCCTTTTTTAGGTCTTCCAATACCTATTTTAACACGGTTAAATACCTCAGTCCCTATATGTTGAATAATAGATTTGATCCCATTATGACCACCTGCTGAGCCCTTTGCTCTTAAACGAATTTTTCCGACTTCCATGTCAAGGTCGTCGTAAATAACGAGTAAATCATCAATATCCAAACCATAGTAAGTCAATAAAGCATGAACCGCTTTTCCACTTTCATTCATAAATGTTGTTGGTTTGACCAGATAAATTTTTTCTCCATTGAAGAAAAAAGATGCTAGGTCAGCTTGAAATATCTTGTCATGTGTAAAGGTAACATTTTGTTTTTTGGCCAATTGGTCAATCAACATAAATCCAACGTTGTGCTTGGTTTCAAAATATTTATCCCCTGGATTTCCTAATCCAACAAGTAATTTAGTCATTTATTTTTCCTTTCAAAAGCCAAAAGGGTTGGAATTTTTTTCCAACCTAATTGACACTATTTATTAAATGTTATTAAACGTTAAAGCGGAATTCCATGATATCGCCATCTTGAACGATATATTCTTTTCCTTCTTCACGCAAGCGTCCAGCTTCTTTTACAGCCTTTTCAGATCCATATTTCACTAGATCCTCATATGACATTGTTACTGCACGAATAAAGCCTTTTTCAAAGTCTGAGTGGATAATACCAGCTACTTGAGGAGCTTTCATCCCTCGCTTAAAGGTCCAAGCACGGACTTCTTTTTCACCAGCTGTGAAGTAAGTTCCAAGCCCAAGCAAGTGATAGGCTGCACGAGTCAACTTGTCAACACCTGATTCTGTCAAGCCAAGTGCTTCAAGAAACTCTTGCTTATCTTCATCATCTAACTCAGAAATTTCTTCCTCAGCACGCGCAGAAATAACTACTACCTCTGCATTTTCTGTCGCTGCGAATTCACGAATTTGCTTCACATATTCGATAGAATCTGGATCTGAAACTACATCCTCATCCACATTAGCAACATAAAGAACTGGTTTAGTGGTCAAAAGGAAGAGACCTTTGACAACCTTTTGTTCCTCATCTGTGAATTCAATGGTACGAGCTGATTTTCCATCTTCAAGGACTGGTTTAATCTTTTGAAGAACATTAAACTCTGCTACTGATTCTTTATCTTTTTGCGTACGTGCCATCTTTTCTACACGCGCATAGCGTTTATTAACTGATTCTAAGTCCGCAAGAATCAACTCCAGGTTAATGGTATCAATATCTGCAAGTGGATCCACAAAGGCGTCTTCACGTCCTTGTTCGCGCATCACATTTTCATCATCAAAAGCACGAACTACGTGAACAATCGCATCTACCTCACGGATATTGGCCAAGAATTTATTACCTAGACCTTCTCCTTTTGATGCTCCTTTTACAATCCCTGCAATATCTGTAAATTCAAAGGTTGTTGGGACTGTCTTTTTAGGGGTAATCATTTCCGTTAGTTTTTGTAGACGTTCATCTGGAACTTCCACCATCCCAACGTTTGGATCAATAGTCGCAAATGGGTAGTTTGCCGCCTCTGCTCCTGCTTTTGTAATTGCATTAAAAAGGGTTGATTTACCAACGTTTGGCAAACCAACGATACCTGCTGTTAAAGCCATAGTTTCTCATTCTCCGTTCTCATTTCAATCCCTAACATTATAACACAAAAAGGGAAAACTTGCTAACCCTCTAACTAAGGGTTCTTAGTCAATAATCTTATTCATTTTTCGTTCAAAATCATAGCGACTCATCATAACAACGTGATCACAATTGCTACATTTGAGTTTGATATCTGCCCCTACACGTGTAATTTCCCAACGATTGGCCTTTTTACCTGTTGACTTGATGGTGCAAGCATGTGGTTTTTTCATTTCAACAAAATTTCCAACTTGATACATACTACTCTCCTTTTCTTTTTCGATTATATCATAAAAGAGGCGAGCCAGGCTCAACCTCTTTCACTTAATTTGTACGAACTGGTGTAATGAGCTGCATGAAATTTTCGTCAGTATCTGCTGGCACAAGAGTAAATGGACGAACAGCTGAGATAAAGCTAATAGTTACCTTTTCGCTATTTAAAGCCTTGAGGGAATCAATCAAGTAAGTTGGGTTAAAACTAATAGTCAAATCATCACCAGTCACCTGCTCAGTATCGATTTCTTCGTTTACTTTACCAACTTCAGGAGAATGAACGTGGGCGCTAACAACACCACCTTTAATTTCAAGCTTCACAGTACCATTTTGAGTCGCACTTGATAAGAGACGTGCACGCTCCATAGATTGACGCAAATTAACCACATCAAAAGTAATTGTAGTGTTAAAGTCTGTTGGAATCAAGCGATCTGTATCAGGATAATTACCTTCTAGGAGACGAGTATAGAAACTAATATTTTCGCTTCTAAAGAGGATTTGATTATTGGCAAAGAAAATCTCCACTGTTTCAATATCATCCGTAAATACAGCTGAAAATTCACGTAGAGAGCGACTAGGAATTACTACATCGAAATCATCACCATTTTTTTCAAGAGTCAATTTCTTCTGGCTAAGGCGGTGTGAGTCTGTCGCAACTGTTTTTAGTTCCTTGTGTTGGCTCAAAACAAAATGGACACCAGTCAAAATTGGACGACTTTCTTGCGTACTTGCAGCAAAAGCTGTTTCATTGATAATTTTCTTAAGTAGTTTGGTTTCAAGAACCAAAGGTGTGCTTGCTGAAATTTCTTGGATTCGTGGGTATTGTTCGCTATCTTTTCCTTTTAGGGTAATTTCTGATTTGCCACTGGTTAAGACAATTTGTTTTTGTTCAATCTCTTTGAAATCAAGCGTTACATCTGGAAGACTAGATACAACATTGATAAAGAAAGAAGCTTCTAGAAGAATCGAACCCAAAGAAGTTATCAAGAGACCAGCATCTTCATTCTTTTGAGAAATGAAATTTTCAATAGAAATTTGACCGTTTGATCCAATTAAAGTAATTCCTTCATTGGTAACGTCAATTTTGATTGTTGATAAAATTGGAATAGCATTTTTAGAGCTTATTGCTCGTTTTGTAGTATTTAAGGCCTGTAGAAATAAATTTTTATTGATTGAAAAATGAATCATGGATTCTCCTTTATTTATTTTTAGTATTAGAAAGTTAATAGTAATAATAGAGTCTGTGAATTCTGTGGAAAACTGGGTGCTATTTAGTAAACTTAAGCTTATAAGCTTGTTTAAAAAATGTGGATAAAAAAGATAAGAAAGGAAAAGTTATCCACAACCTACTTAATTTTCTTTTTGATTGCTTCTATTTCTAAACGTAAATTATCGTCTTCGTCAATCAATGATTTAATTTTAGCATGGGCATGAATAACGGTGGTGTGATCCTTTCCGCCAAATTCTTTTCCGATTTTTGGAAGACTATTATCTGTCAGTTCTCTAGCTAGGTACATGGCAACTTGACGTGCTAAAACGATGTTTTGAACTCGTCTCGTACCCTTCATTTCTTTGACACTCACTCCATAAAAATTACCAACTTCAGTTTGAATTTTCTCAATTGGAATAACAAGTATCTGGCGGGCGTCTTGCTTACGTGCTCTAATAGCTTCCGCAGCAATATCAATAGTAATATCCTTAATCTTCTTCACTCTGGCAATTAAAGTGATATCGTTGATTGCTCCTTCCAATTCTCGAACATTTGAATCAAATTGGCCAGCCAAGTATTCCAGAGTATCACTTTGGAAATGGTAATCCAAATGCTCTGTTTTACTTTGAAGAATGGCGATACGTGTCTCAAAGTCAGGAGGAGTGATATTTTGCGTCAATCCCCAGCTAAAGCGCGTGACAAGTCTCTCTTCAAGTCCTTCTAGGTGTTTAGGACTTCGATCACTGGTTAGAACAATCTGTTTCTGTTTATCATGAAGAGCATTGAAGGTATTGAAAAATTCTTCCTGGGTCGCGACTTTTTTGCCACTGAGAGATTGGATATCATCGATCAACAAGAGATCAAGACTACGGTAAGTCTTTTTGAACTTTTCCATTTCCCCAAGTCGCAAGTGTTCAAGAAAGTCATTGATAAAGCTTTCGGCAGGAATGTATTTGACACGCGCATCAGGAATATTTTTCAAAATCTCATTTCCAATCGCATTGAGCAAATGAGTCTTTCCAAGACCAGGTCCTCCATAGATGAAAAGAGGATTATAGGTCAGAGCTAAATCTTCAGATACAGCTAGTGCAGCAGACACCGCCCAAACATTCCCATCACCTTGAATAAAGTTATCAAAGGTATATTTTTCTTTTAATCCTGTTTCAGAATAGGGAATCGTTGGTAGTGCAGGCGTATAATCGTAAGTAGAGACACTATTCGTATCATTTACTTGAGGAGATTCTGTACTCTGAGGTTTAGTGAAAATATAGTGAGGTTTGATTTCAGAATCATAAATTTCAAAACCAGCAGCAACAATAATATCTTTTAATTGCTTTTCCCACACCATTTCCATCTCTGATCTCGGTAGAAATATAGTAGCT
Organism: Streptococcus oralis; assembly: GCF_024399415.1. Taxonomy (NCBI): domain Bacteria; kingdom Bacillati; phylum Bacillota; class Bacilli; order Lactobacillales; family Streptococcaceae; genus Streptococcus; species Streptococcus oralis. Next base: position 116 of record NZ_CP029257.1, on the reverse strand, counting down.
GTGTTTTCTTCTACTTTGATGAGTTCAGCAGGTGTAGCATAGAAATCATACATAGATCGAGTCAATCTTTCTTGAGCAAATTCTAAAATACGATTCCAAAATTGTTTTTCTTTCAA